>JAGCET010000033.1 GCA_017650505.1 Alphaproteobacteria bacterium | reverse complement strand
TTTGGTTGCAAGGTCCCATGCATGATACCACGAATTCTTGGTTTATGTTTCTTTTTATGTTTTTTGCATTTGGGCATCGTATGTTTTTTAGGTCTGCGAACAACACACACGGTTCTAAACCAACTTTCCGTCAAAAAAGATCGCAGTACATAATCGCCATACATGCCATTCAATTTGATGGCCCCACGTTGGTCGCCTATCCATTTATATAAAAAACATTTTACACGCGGTGGGCAATTCTCGTCATCCAAAAATTGTTCAAAGAAATGATCGGCATTAGACGTTTCTACAAAACTCCGCGAGACTAGTGTTTCAATCGAAATAACCCTTGGATCATTGTATTCATCGCGGTCCGTGGTTATAATAAAACTTGTATTTATTTCGTGGGCCTGTCGAATTAAACGATACATTTTATTTGATATAATAACACTGTTTATGTAATCTATATCGTTTTCCTGCAATTCAATTGCATACCAATGTTTCGCATAATTAAACGGCCATGGTAAAGATTTACGCGTTTCTGACATTACTTTGTACTTTACTTAAAATTATCTGTCCAAATTTGTTGCAGGTCGCCATCAAATTTTGGACCGTGCGTTATTATAGACATTGGGCCATCGAAATAACCGCGTGTGTATTTTTTTACATCTTCGGGTGTTATTGAATCAGACATTTGCCATCTATGAACAGGATCAGACAAAATACCCCAACACATATAATCCTCAACCAATCTGTCGCAGCGTTGTGTGTTTCGTTCCAAAAAATCTGCACGTCCCAATTTATTTTGATTTGTATATTGTGCCAATTTCTGTGCATTTGGCAAATCATCGGTATATACTTTATATGCGGTTTTCGCAATTAGTGCCATCACATCGGCAACGTGTTCTGGGTCGGTTTCAGTAGTGATTCTGGTTAAATCTGTTTCATCGTCCCCGTATGAAATTCCAACCCGGCAACCGTATGTCAAACCATTTTCAGAACGCAATACATCAAACAGACGTTCCCTTAGATATCTGTCGAATTTTCCGACGCACATATCTTGATAAAGATATTCGGGCTTGTCCGGCCATAGCACGGGGAACAAAACTTCTATGACCACATTTTTAGTATCGGGTATATAGTTATGTGCAACATGCGGATTATACTTTAATGGATAATTGTTTGCCACGTCATTTGTCGGCAGGAAATTAAATAATTTTTCTAAATCCGCCAACAAATCTTTTTGATTTTCTATTTTGCCCGAAATGCATATTAAACAATTTTTCGCGGACACACGTTTTGCAACAAAATTTAACAAATCTTCACGTGTAAACTTTTTTATATTTTCGGGTGTACCAAGTGTAATCTTGCCATTTGGCACATTCATTCCCAATAATTCTTTATTCGTAAAAATCCAACGTTTTATATCATTATTTGACAGCGAACGACGCAATTCATCCAAAATTGGGCCGCGTTCGTTTTCAAGAACTTCTTTATCAAACAAAGAATTTTTAATCCGGTCCGCCAAAAAATCCATAAGTACCATAAGGTTTTCAGCAACGATGCGTCCAACAAAGCGCAGCCGATGTGGTGAAGTGGCCGCACTTATGTCCCCACCATTGTTTGCAATGTAATCTTTGGCTATGCGTGAAGTTGGAAAACGCGGTGTACCCTTGCAGAACATGTGTTCGCAAAAATGCGTTATGCCGTATTCATTCGGGACTTCGTCTAAACCGCCGGTACGAAAACAAATACAAACATCGTCGGTCGCAACATTCATTGGGTCCAGTATCACCGTAGCACCATTTGATAACTTATGCATTGTTGGTTCGAATTTTAATGACATTTTCTAACTCCATGCTTTGCTGCGTTCAAGCCATCTTTCAATACATGGTCGACGAAGTGCAAATATTTCTTCTGCGGTTATTGTCTTTTTGTTTCCATTTTTATCAACCACAGGGTTACCATGTTCATCGGTTATATAGATAAATTCTTGGATTAACCCTTCGTACAATTGACCTAATAAAGTTTTTATCACATAATAAACCCTTGGCGGACAATTTGAATCTTTAATGATTCTTTCATAAAATACTATCTGAACAAACTTTGTATTTATACTTTCCTCGTCACTGATTTTCGCTCTATTTTTTTCGCGCCCAAAAACCTTTCCATTTACATATCGAAATAATGGGTGTGATTTGATGTTATAATCTATATATCTTAAATCACTTTCATAAAGGCCGACCTGGGGGCGATATTTCATCGCTATTAAAAAGGGAGAACCAAGCCTTTGTTGGTCATAATCATTATCATAATCCAACTTTCTATCTACCATTCTGAATCCTTTCTGAATAACAAACAACAATCGCCATAGCTGAAAAATCGATATTTTTTGGCAACGGCGTGAGCGTATGCGGCCTTCATTTCGTTCAATCCCGAAAAAGCCGACACCAACATAAACAGAGTACTTTTCGGCAAATGGAAATTGGTCAGCAATACGTCAACCACACGAAATTTATAACCCGGTGTAATAAAAATATCGGTCGTGCGACAGATTGGAGAGATACGATTATACCCGCCCCCGCATCGCGCGTCGTTGGCACTCGCGCTCTGCGACCCCGCCGCAAGGGCGGGGTTAATTGCGGCGGATTCAAGAGTACGCAATGATGTTGTTCCGACGGCGATTACCCGCGTGGCGTTGTTGATAATTTCCGCCTGTTCTGGCGTGATACAACACCATTCGCTGTGCATTTTATGTTCGTTCAGGTTTTCGGTCTTGACCGGCATCCATGTTCCCGCACCAACATGCAATGTTATCTTTACAATTTTCGCACCACGTTTTTCTATTTCCGTCATCAGTTCATCGGTGAAATGCAAACCCGCCGTCGGCGCCGCCATAGACCCAAGCGGGTCAGCATAGACCGTTTGATAACGCGTTTGGTCCGCGATTTCGGCCTCGCGCTTCATATACGGCGGCAGTGGCATTTTCCCAACACGGTTCAGCACATCGAATACATTATCGCAATTAAACCGCAACAACAGTCCACTTTCGTCGTTTTTGTCCATAACGGTGATTGTTGTCCCATCAGACATAGTCAATGTATCACCGATATTTACCTTGTTAAATTTCTTGCACAGTCCCCACCAATTTTTATCATCCACCGCAGTGTGTAATGTGATTTCATGTCCGCCCGCGTCAAAGCGTGCCGGTATTACACGCGAATTGTTAAACACAACGACATCGCCAGGTCTTAGGTAATCCAAAAAATCCCGAATATGTTTATCTTGGATACCTTCTTTGTGCACAACCAGCATACGTGATGCGTCGCGGCGTTCCAATGGGTGCGACGCAATCAATTCCGGTGGCAAATCAAAATCAAAATCCGATGTATGCAGCATTATATGAAATTATTTTGTTTTTGGGTAATTTGCTTGAATTTCATATCTCAATCTTGCATTTTCGAATTCGGTTTTGCGACGTTGCATTTCAACCCAATCACATGTCAGATGTGCATTTTTCGGGGTAAACACACTATCTAGGTCATAGCCGCGTGCCGACATGCCAACATAGTCGCCCGGCGCCAACCAAATTATATTACTTTGTATTGATGCATATCCCGAGCAATCATATACACGTTCTTTGCCGGTTTTTACGTCTTTTAACCGCAGCCGGTTCATTGTCGCATTTTGCACAATATTTTTATGTGCGCAACCCGACAGCATAAAGCCCATCAACATTATAAAAGCAGTGCCTTTGATACTAGTTTTCATTTTTTATCCTTTTGGTTATTTTTTGAACTCTAACCCCTGGTCGGCATAGTTTTCGGCCGAATTCTCCCAATCTTCTTCAACCCGCACAAACAGATGCAGGCGTGCGTTTACACCCCATTGGTCTTGGATATCATGACGTGCGGCGGTACCAATTTTCTTTAATTGTGCACCACCACGACCAATGACTATTTTTTTGTGCGCATCGCTGGCCACCACTATCTTTTGATATATGTCCAAGACACCTTCGCCATCAACATCGACGTGTTCGGTGACGACGTTTATGTGATACGGCAATTCTTGATGGATATATCGGTACACCTTTTCCCGCGTCAATTCCGCCAAATACAGGTTGTCTGGCACATCAATGATATCCCGCGCATCAAACAAATATGGGGATTCCGGCATAACCGCGGCAATTTCGTTCAACATTTCCGCAACACCGTCATTTTTCATCGCAGATATCATAAATATTTCACGAAAATTGGCCATTTCGTTCAGTTCTGCAGCAATTGGTAATAAATCTGACTTTTTTACTGCATCGGTCTTGTTCAACGCGACAAACAGGTTCTTGTGTTCACGAATTTTATTCACAATCCCGCGCACCGTATCGGTTATACCGTGTGTTGCGTCGATAATCAGCAACACCGCATCCGCATCCGATAATGCGTCCATGGCCGCACCAACCATTGCCCGATCCAATCGGCGGTTTGGCCGAAATATGCCCGGTGTGTCCACAAATATCAACTGGCGCGGACCGACCATTTTCACTGCACGCAGGTTAGTTCGCGTGGTTTGAACCTTGTGCGAAACAATTGATACCTTGCGCCCCATGATTTGATTCATAAGGGTGCTTTTACCCGCATTCGTGGGACCTACTATTGCGATAAATCCAGAATATATCTTACTCATACGGGTCAGAATAGCACAGATTTTTCAAAAGTGAACAAAAAACTTGAAATCCCGGCATAATATTCTAGTATGAGTAGCAAGAGAGAACGCGAACCAACCAAAAGGAATACCAATGGATAATAAAACAGGTTTCACTTTCACAGATAAATGGAATTACAGATTTATGCAAATGGCGCAATTTATCGCCACTTGGTCAAAAGATAACAGCACAAAGGTCGGTTGCGTAATTGTTAGCCCAAATAAAACGATACTATCCATGGGATACAACGGTTTTCCACGGGGAATAGATGATAATGTTCCGACACGTTGGCAACGCCCAACTAAATACGACTTTGTGGTCCATGCCGAAGAAAATGCCCTTTTAAATGCGGGGCGCAACGGGACCAGGCTTGATGGTGGAATTTTGTATGCGACAATGGCCCCATGCACGCGTTGCGCAGGTTCCATAATCCAAAGTGGCATTCGGGAAATAATCTATCTTGATCCGGATTTGGACAGGCAAATTCCGGGTTGGCGCGATTCACTTGGTATATCATTTCAAATGTTTGACGAAGCCGGCATAAATTATAAATCACTTGGTACCGCACAAGATATGATGAAAAAATTACAAGAATACACCAAATAATACATATTTTCTGTTAAAAATCCCCACAATAGTGGGGATTTTTCTTAAGGAGGTACACATGAGAAAACTTTTAGATACTATCCGCGTTTACCCAACGTCCATCTTTCAATAAACCCGGTGCCATGCCTTCGTTATTGCGCAATGCGTCAATAACACGACGGGCATTCGCGGCATCCAAGTTCACTATACGAACCTTGAACATATCGCCTTCTTTGACAACCGTCGCATCCCCATAGTTGCGCATACGTGCAACCAATGAATTCGCACTGTCTTCGGCATAGAACGCCGCAACTTGGACACTGTAATCACCCGACGGTGCAACCAATGGTGTCGGTGCAGGTGTAGGCGCAGGCGCCGGTTCGGCAACCACCACAGGTTCCGGTGCAATCGGTTTTTGGGCCGATACACCCAACGTTGCATTCTTGACCGTCATAGATTGTTCTGGCAACACCTGAATCTGAATCTTTGACTGGTTACGCAAGCCAATCTTTTGTGCCGCCGCCGGCGACAAATCCATAATTCTTGTATTCACATACGGACCACGATTATTGATACGAACCGTGATTGCCTCACCGTTTTCCAAATTCGTTACACGCGCGATTGTGGGCAGTGGCAAAGTCTTGCTTGTTGCAACCATTTGATTCATATCATATGTTTCGCCATTGCTTGTCTTTGTTCCATTCAATTCGGTCGGTATTATGCCCGCCATACCGGTTTGATTGTATGTGTAATCTTCGGCCGGAATGTATTGAACATCTTCGACCTTATACGCATTACCGATGTAATAACGTGGTGCCGCCGCCATCAAATACGCGTCATTCAAAGACGTGTTTTCTGTGACCAACGTTTCTTCACCAAAACCGTCAGAACCATATTCAGAACCCACCGGCTGTGTAGTGTCCGCACATCCGGCAACCAAAGCAGTCAAGACCGCCAAAGATACCAATTTTTTCATTTAAGGACTCCTTACATTCTTATGTCACCATTGTATCACATAAAAAGTTCGGTTTCAATACTAAAATTTATATTTTTCGATTTATTAAAAATGCGATTGGCAAATAGACTATTCCAAAACCACAAATTGCCAACCCAAGTGATAAAATATTGTTTATCGGCACAAGCCATAACCCCAATCCCAACGCCCCAGAAATCGCACCAAATACGATTATTGCCCGTCCCGTACGCGAATCCATCTTTATCAAATTACGGCGACGGCACGCGCGCGCCAAAAGGTAATTTTTAACATATCCACTTGCGACAACACCAATCGGAATTGCCAAATACCCAACAAACGGGAACAGTGCCAAATATAACACAGACGCGATCGCAAGTGATGTTATACTGGTTTTGACGGGTGTTTTTACATCTTGGCTGGCATATAATGTCTTGCTGTAAACCTGGCTTATTACCATTGCGGGCAAAACAAAAACCTGAATCATTATTGCAATGGCCACCGCATGTGTAGAATGTGCCGTCCATGCACCGTATTCAAACAGGTACTTTATAATCGGTTCGGCCAAAACGAACAACCCCGCAACGCATGGCAATATCAACATCATAGATTGGCGCATAGAAGAATTCTGTTGAATATAAACACTGCGCATATTCTTTTCGGCGATTGCGTGTGATATAGATGACATTAAAACCGTTCCAACCGCAAGGCCAATAATCGCAAATGGCAATTGGATAATCCGGTCGGCGTAATAAAGCCATGAAACCGCGCCACTTTCAAAACTTGCCACCAAAGTCCCCAAAATGATTGTTATTTGGTAAAAACCGTTGCCAATAATACTTACACCGAATCGTTTGAACATTGTCTTGATACCCGGGGTCCAACGCGGAATCACCAAACGCAAACCAAAATGTTTTCGCCGTATCCGCCAAAGCAATACCAAACATTGGATTATGCCGGACGCAACAACCGTTCCCGCCATAATGTACAACACCGTATCAGACGCACCAATGTACAAAGAAAACAACAATGCGCCAATCAACATTATATTCAGAAGTACCGGCATAAACGCCGCCAGCACAAATCGAGAAAAAGCATTCAAAACCGCCGATAAAAATGCCGCCGCGCATATGAATATTACGTAAACGAACATTATTCGCGATATGATAACGGTCAATTCCATTTTTCCCGGCACATCGGCGAAACCCGGGGCCAAGCCCCATACGACCAATGGCATACAGATTTCAAATACTATTGTGATTCCCAACAAAACCAAAATCAACCAAGAAAATACATTTTTGGCAAACGATTCGTCGTGTTTTGAATCGGCATACATTGGAATAAATATTGTGGACAGTGCGCCTTCGCCCAACAGGTCGCGGAATAAATTCGGCAATTTGAATGCGGCCAAAAATATATCTGACAACCGCCCTGCCCCCAACACGCGCGCAATCAGCATATCGCGAACGAATCCAAATATGCGACTTATTCCGGTCATAAGGCCAACGCCGAAAATATGTTTGCCAAGTTTCATAATTTGGATTATACTCACACAGAACAATCAAAATCAAGCCCAGGATTAAAAAATGAAAAAAATATTTCTATCTGTATTAACATGCGCAGTTTTGGCTGGTTGCAGTGGCGATGACGACAAGATTATTGTACAACAACCACTTGCCGATCTGTATGCCGAAGCGTACGGCGAATTTGACAAACGTGATTATGACGATGCGGCGGAAAAGTTCTTGGCCGTGGAAACACAATATCCCGCAAGTGAATGGGCGCCGGACGCATTGGTTATGGCGGCATATTCGCAATATTTGGACGATGATTTTCCAAACGCCATTTTGACCGCAGACCGATTTATGCGCTTTCACCCCGGGCATCGTGATGTGCCGTATGTTTTGTACCTGCGCGGAATGTGCTATTATCGCCAGGTCAGCGATGTTCGTCGTGAACCCGGCATGTCGGTATATGCATTGAATCAGTTTCAACAGTTGATTGACCGTTTTCCACGTTCGCCATACGCAGAAAATGCAAAAAACAAGGTGAATATTTTAAAAAACTATATCGCGGGCAAGGTTATGTATTCTGCGCGCGATGATATGCGCAAAGAAAACTGGGCCAGTGCGATTACAAAATTGCAATCTATTATTACCGATGCACCGGAAACAGTTATGCCGGCCGAAGCGATGTACCGTTTGACCGAGGCATATACGGCAATCGGCCTGAAAGACCAGGCGGATGGTTATTCAGAAATGTTGAAACTGAATTTCCCGGACAGCGATTGGGCCAAAAAGCTAGAAAAATAATATGAAACAACTGACCGACCAAGATATTGCCGATATGATTGGTGCGGACTTTTCGCCCGATGATGATGCAACACGTCGACGCGTACGTGGCGAGTTAAAACTTTCCAAACGCATTCCAAAGCCACAACAAATTCCATCACACATAGATTTGGACTTACATATGCATACGGTTGAGCAGGCGTGGGGTGAAATAATGGAAATTGCGACATCGGGTGCAAAAGATGCCAAGATAATTACCGGCGCAAGTGGCATTTTGAAAATAAAATTCCAAGAATGGGTTCAAACAAGCATATTGGCACCGTACATTGTGTCTTGCATACCATTGAATAACGGCAGTTTTGCGGTCAAATTTCGCAAGATTACTGACAGCGTTCGTGCCCCGGTTCAATAAAGTCTGCGGGATTGATGCTTTCGCCGTCTTTGATGACCGAATAATGCAGATGCGGACCCGTACTGCGCCCCGTGTTTCCAGTTTTGCCAATTAAACACCCCGACGATACTTTGTCCCCCTTTTTAACAGATACAGAATCAAAATGACAATATTTCGTCGAATATCCATTCGAATGTTTTATAACCACCCCGTTTCCGCACGTTTCGTTTTGCACGAACACAACCGCGACCGTACCATTTGCCGGCGCATAAACCGGTGTACCGATTGCCGCACGAAAGTCAACACCGTGATGCACACTGGTTTTTCCAAAAATCTTGCGCGGGCCATAGGGCGAAGATATACATGCCATATACCCCAACGGATTCCCATATGGAATATCACGATTTGCGAATGCAGTATTTTTGTCGGGACAACCATCGGATGATGACGGCGGGGCCGATGGCGGAGTATTTGGTTGTGTTGGGGGTTGATCGGGAAATTCCGTACGCGGTGGGACGGGTGGTGGTGTCACCGTTCCATCCGGGTTTTCGGTATATCCGTGTTGTTCAACCAATTCCCGACGCGAAAGGCGGTTCCAACGTTCCATCGCCGCCAATTCGTCTTCAAGGTTTAGTTGCGCATACGCGCACCCGGAAATACACCGCCCATTTTCATCGTATAATGTTTCGAATTGGTCATATCCCGCCTTGCGCAGTGCCATACGTTCGGCAAAAGATAGATCATCAACGGTTTTTGGAAAAGATGTCGGTTGCAAAAATCCGGCGTACGCCGTACCAATTCCACAAACCATTAAAACAAACCATCGCAACCACATACGGGTATTTTATCATAATTTTTACCAAAAATAAATCTGAATAACATGGGGCGCAATCGCGCCCCACATAAAATTTGAATAAAAAGATTCAACCTAGCGGCCGCCGCGTTCCGGTGCAGCCCAGCCATTGAACGCATACGTTTTACCACTGGCAATGTCCGCAACGGTCTTGTCAAGGCCCGGCTGACGTACCAAAACACCGGTTATAATCTCGTTAACCCGTGCGATATATGCGTCAACAGCCTTTGTATCTTCGGTATTCAATTTTTCGTACCCGACCTTTATCGCATCTTTTTCGGCGCCGGTCATAAAATTCAATAAATATTCCGCCGCCATTTTTGCATATTCGTCATTATATGGATTAACTTTATCCGCAAATGCATTGCTTATAAAAGATGCGAATAATTTACGTGATTTTTCGTTTTTTTCTTTTTTACTATCAAAAACAAGATATGCTAACAAGAAAACAGCCCAAACCCCAGCAGAACTATACTCGTTTGTTGACATAATAGTTCGCATCTCATCATTATTTCTTATTTTGTAAATAATCCCACACATCGCAAAAAAACAGACAAGCACATTTGCCCCCAATATACCCGATTGAGTAACATTGGTCCAACGGTTCACTTTGTCACCGTCAACACGGTTTGCAATTTTATCCAATTCTGGTGTATTCATAACAACTCCTTTTTGTTTGTCTGATATAGATATAATACAAAATTTTACAATGTCAAGTACTTTTTTATTGAATTTTGTTGGGGTATTTATGTATGATGGCGATATGAAGAAAATCAAAACCGTTTATGATCATATTCGTGCAAACAACATTAAAACCATATTCTTGGTGGTTTTGTTTCCGATTATCTTTATTGCATTGGTGTTTTTGGCCGTTTGGTGT
>JAGCET010000032.1 GCA_017650505.1 Alphaproteobacteria bacterium | reverse complement strand
TTTGACGATTTATGCGTTCTATTTAGCCCACCTTGTTATGTAATATTTCTCCCGAAAATCTGTTGTTTCTATGGTTGCGAACGACGGACAAAAAGGTACGTTTTTGTTCATTTTGTAAAGCACAAAAACGCACAACAAAAAATCCTGGAAATCCGGGATTTTTAATTTTTGAAAAAATGTAAAAAAATGGTGGACATAAACGTACCTTTTTGTCCGTCGTTCGCAACCATAGAAACAACAGATTTTCGGGAGAAATATTACATAACAAGGTGGGCTAAATAGAACGCATAAATCGTCAAAAATACAATCCCGCCGATGCGACCGATTTTTGAATTACGCACGGAAAAAATCATCAGCATTGCGACCGCCAAAACCGCAATTGCGCCGTCGGTAATAAATGCCGCATCAAATGGTAAAGGCCTTATTGCCGCGGCCATTCCCAACACAAACAGGATGTTAAATATATTCGACCCGACGATATTTCCCACCGCCATATCATATTCGCGCTTTAATGCCGCGGCGACGCATACGACCAATTCTGGCAAACTGGTTCCAATTGCGACCAGTGTCAGCCCAATAACGCGTTCTGAAAACCCTATGCGTATCGCGATATCGGTCGCAGAATTCACGGTCAAATCACTGCCGATGACCAATGCGGCAATTCCAGCAATAATCATAACAATGGTCTGGGCGGTGGACACGCGTTTGAATTCCGGTATGAATTCGCCACTGCGCCGTGCCATAATGATTGTATAGAATATAAATCCAACAAACAGACCCAAAAATACCAATGCCGCGGGCCGTGATATCGCGCCAAACCATATCCCAAAGGCGCAGAGCATCAACGTAATAATCCCAACAAATGGCAATTCATATCTTTTTGTGTTTTTATGAATTGGAATTGCGCCAATAACCGCGGTCAACCCCAAAATAAGGAAAATGTTCGTAATATTACTGCCTATGACATTGCCGATGGAAACACCGTTTGCGCCACGCAGTGCGGCGGCAATGCTAATTGCGGCCTCTGGGGCACTGGTTCCGATTGCGACCAAGGTGGTGCCAATAATAATCGGTGGAATTTTGAATCGGCGTGCGACACTGACCGCGCCGTCAACAAAAGTGTCCGCGCCCCGCACCAACAATACAAAACCAACAACCAACAGAATCAGTGATGTTATCATAAGCAACATTATAGCATAACAAAAACACTTTTTTTACATGAATTTTTGTGATAGAATACATTGTCATAAATAAAACAGTAGGAGAAATACTATGCCAGAAAATGATAGGTTATATCGTGAACGCGCCATGAATTCGGACCAAAACCTGTTAAAGTTGTACCGGAATATTGCCCGTTCGTATGGTGAAATTGGCCTGATTTCGCAACGCGATGCACAAAGTGCCCAAAATATGGACAGCATAGAAGCGATAAACAAAATTATCGCGCGCGTCCCAAAGATGAGCAATCGGCAACGCTTGGAATTCTGTGATGCATTTATTGCCGATGACGAACATTTTAACGATGCAACGCCGGCGATTTTGGCGGATGCGTACCGTGCAATTTCTGCACGTGCCAAAAACGACACGGCCCAACGTGCACGACTTGACCGATTGGCGGAATATATCGACAACGAATCGGCGGACTTTGCGAATTCTGGCGGAATGATTATTGGTGGAAAACTTATTGATACAACGAACGTTGCCGATGTGTACGAAGGTTTCATGGATATGTTGCGTGCACGTCGCGCAGATTTGGATGAATCGGCCGATGCAACCAAGATTGCCCAGATAGACCAAAATATCGCACAAATAGAAAGCGTTGTTGGTGAATACGATAAAAATTGGGGACTGGAAGACGTCAAGCCGGAAAATGCGTCGAAACTTGAAGAACGTTGGGACGAATTGATGGCGGCATTGAACCATGCGGAATTATCACCCGAAACCAAAGAAACGTTAAAGAAATACAATTTCTTGGATGAAAATGGCAATGTTATTCCACAGTTTTTGAATGATGGCCGTATGGATAAAAATGGCCGTCTTGCCGCGGTTATAGATTTGGTACGCCACGATGTCGCGAAAAAGCACCTTGCGAAATTTGATGAAGATATTGACGACGGTGCGTTGGAATCAGAATTTAACGAAGATGCTTTGTTTAAACTGTACGAATTGGATACGGCGGACAAGATTGTAAATGGTGCAATCGAAAATCCCGAAGCGTTTACAGACCCGGCAAAGCGTGATGCGTTTATACGTGAATTGCAACAAAATGGTGGTGAAATTTCGGACGTGGGTTATAACGCCGCCATGGATGCCCAGGTTAATGCAACGGCCGGATGGGCGGCGCGCATAAAAAATAAACTGGGCAGTGCCGCATCAAAGGTCGGTGGTTTCTTTGGTAAGGTATTTCAACCCCTGAAACGTATTGATAAATTAAGTGAAGCGCGCATGACCGTAAGTCGTCAGAAAAGAATAGATTTCTTTGCGCGAATTTTTAAAGGTTTTGCCAGTGCCCTTGTTGCCAGTGCGCTTATTACAACAATTGCAACTGCGGCGGCCGCAACTGCGGGTATATCATTGGCGGCATCACTTGCGATGGTTGGCATTATAACCGCACTTGGTATGGGCGTGGTCCAAGTTATGCGTTGGCGTCGTGCCCAAAAAGAAGCCGGTTTGCCGACCGATATACATGCATTCTTGGCGGATAAACGATTGGTGACATCATTGGGGGTCAGTGCGATTGCCGTTGCGGCAATGTGCTTTGGTGCGGCCGGTATGGCCACTGCGGCTATGGCGTTGGGTTATGGTGCATTGGCGATGGGGGGGGCCAAAAATACAATTGAAACGTATAAAGATGCACGCAATGCGAATATGTCGGTGGCGGAATCTTTGGCGTGGGCAATTGCAAACGCGGGTGCGGTCATTGCCGGTGGTTTTGCGGGACGCGCCGCGGCACATGCGGGTATAAATGCATACAACCAACGTCATCCAGAAAACACGATTTTCCAACAAGACACGTCGTACCCGGAAAAACGTACCGAAACAACAATGCGTGATGTGACCGAAACGCGTACCGAATATACGCAAGAGGCACTTGATAACGCGAAACATATCGCAGAGATGTGGTACCGTGATAATCCGGATTTGTTGCAGTCACGTGTTGACGCAATTAACGCGTACAACGCCGAACATGGAACAAATATCGACCCGTATCGTGCAATTATGATAAATGGTGACGCGGGTGGTCAAACGGCGGATAATATGATGTTGCATGTCAATAACAGCCATCTTGATCCAAATATAAACGATGTATCAAGTCATGGTCATCATCGCGTTTTGACCGATGCGTGGGGACGTGCGTATGGATATACTCATGATGAATTGAATTCGGCCGCACATTTGTTTGATTCTTATGGTAATGTGAACCCCGAAGCAATGGATGTGGTAATGCGTCTTGATGCCAATGTCTATGCAGATAATTCTGTCGGATACGTGAATGGACGCAGTTATCATAACGATAACTTCTTGCATCAAAACGACGTGGTACGCGGTGACGAACACAGTGCGAATGGCCGTGTATATTCTACATATTCCGATGGCGAACCTGCGATGGTTGAAACCGAATATACATACCAAGAACCCGTGACAAAAACGGTTGAAGAAATTGTGCCGGATTATACCCCGGTGGATGCGGGCGGAATGAATATGTTTGGTGTTTATAATCCGGAAAAACGCAAGAATCAACTGCGCGATAGGTTGGGTGCATGGATGGATAGGCTGCGTGGTAATGACCATCGTGATGATGATGTGCCGCCGGTTCCACCACATGATGATGAACCAGAACCCCAGGATTCAGTTATTGTTCCGGTAATTGACGAAGAACCAAAAGAATTACCGGCCGGGCGTGATGCAAACCTGTTGCCACCGGCGCACGAACATGATTTGATTGGGCCGAAACAAGAAACTGGTCTGATTCCTGTGCCCACATACCCCGAAGTGCATGAACCAAAACTGTTGGGCCCGGGGTATATTGAAGATTATGGCCCGGAATTGGTCTTTGCGGTGGAATACCAAGATGCCAAAGACTATAACGATTTCACAACCAATATCGCGCGTGAACGTGCAAAAAGAAAGCCGGATTTCAAGAAAATTAAACGTCTTGAACAGGAACAACGCGAATTATGGAATCGCCTTGGCCGTCCGGAAATGTTCGAATTTGATCGTGCGCGCACGGCGGCATACCAACGGCACAAATTGGTCGATGAAATATTGGAATTGGATAAACATTTGAAAAATCGTCCAGTACCCGGCAAAGATTCTGTCAAATCTATTGGACGTTGGGAAAAAAGACTTGGTCAATATGAAAACCGCATCGAAGAATTGGGCGGGTTGAATAATGTTGCCGAAGCAATCCGCGAAATGGAAAACGTGTTGGAACGTTGGAGTGCGAACGGGACTGTTACACCAAAGGCCATCGCAGAAATGACCAAACGTCGTGATATCGCAATGGCTTTCTTGAAATCGCATGGGGGCCACAGATATATGGATACATCAAACCTGTATTATCCGGTGCCGGTGAAAAGCGAAAGCCGTGCACACAAGGAAGAACGTCGGGCGCATTTAGACGAAGAAAAGGTTTTGCGTGATGCCGCCGCCGCGTTGGAACGCGATAAACAGTTGGCACGTGGTGAACCAATAAATCCACGCACCACGAGTCAACGGCCATCGATCGAAGTTCCAACCGAACCGCGTGCCAAGGATGATAATCCGTTCGAATTAAATATCACATCAAAAAAAGAAAATCCGGTGCCAAATCCGTTTGAATTGAACATAAAAACGCCAAAACAAGACATTGTCGCACCGCAATTGCCAACTGCCATTGCAAAACTGCGTGGTGTGTCCATCGATTTGATGCCAATAGACGGGCGCGCCAATAAAATTGGACAAAGCAATGGCCACCCGGTTGTTATGGTAAATGTTAGCGGCATTCTGATTGTTTATTGGTTAAATGATTCAGGGCATTGGATGCCGTCCTACAGCACGTCAATAAAGAACGGTGTCCGTTGCAACGTATCGCCGGCGATTACAGAAGATGTTGCTTATATCGGCAATGCGTTGGATACGAATATTGGTACAGACTTTAATGCCGACGCATTACCAAAAATAGATACAGAAGTTGTATACAATTCACTTGGAAGCGCAGTATACAAAGGTTCCGGTGTATATGGTACATATCCGGATTCCCAGACCACTGATGTAGAGTGGTTGACGGGTTTGCTTGCCAAGATAAAAAGCAAGGAATACGAAGAAAAATACAGCGGTCTGATTGGTGGTTTGCGCCTAAAGCACGACAAAAGAAAGCAACGCAGGCAAAATAATAATACGTTCTGGCCAAATTTCGGCGGCCGTCGTAAATAAAAATACGGGGATTTTTCCCCGTATTTTTTTTTGAATAAATATGTTTTTTATTTATAAATTTTATGATATAATGATAAACATGAGAATTAGGATTTTACCTTTTGTTATTGGTTTATGTGCACTAAATACCGGTGTTGCACATGCAAATTGGCAATATTCCGGTGAATACACATACGATATGGGGTATTATGATAATGGTGAACGTGTGGCGGTATCATTGCGCGGCGGCGCAACCTATGCGATGTCCAAAATGGCCGGTGATGCGAATTCTATTATCTATTCTTTCTGTGTCGATCCGGCAACGGGTGCAATCAGCGATTATGACGGAACCTGTGCCGATGGAATGGTTTACAGTACCGGTGCGTTAAATTCATTGGGACTTGAAAAATTGTCCGGTTTTGGATTTACCGCGGGTGCAAGTATTGGTTGGGTTTTACCTGACAGTCCGCAATGGCGACTTGAATTGGGATGGGATCATTTCTCAGAAATAGATTATAATGAAACACCGCTATTTTCGGGCAATATGCCACTTACTGGCGGTTATGTTTTGCCTAATTTTGAAGTTGGATCGGTTCAATCCACATTGGCCACAGATATAATCAGTGTGATGGCTTTTTATGATATGTTCAGTGGGTTGGTAAAACCGGCGCACCAGCTTATTCCATATATTGGACTTGGTGTTGGCTATGCCGACAGCAAGACGGTGATGAGCATGTTTGATTATTCTGGAAACCTGTCTGAATTTGAAATCTTGCAAGATTTTGGTGATTCATCGGGCCCCGTGTTGCACTTCTATAAATCAACAACAAACACCAACAATATTGCAGGTGTTGCGGCATTGGGTGTGTCATATGGGTTGAACAGCAATTTATATGTGGATTTCGGTGCACGTGTTGCATATCTGCCACGTATTAAATATCAACTTGTGAATTCGGACGATACGCGCCGTATGGATTGGTTCAGTGCTAAAAACTTAATCTATGCCAACGTGGTGCTTGGCGTGCGTTTGGAATTTTAATCTATTTCACACCGTATTTTCCACGATGTATTGGGCGATAAGAAATCGCTTCGGCCAAATCGGACATTTCAATATCGGTTGCACTACGCAGGTCCGCAATAGTGCGCGCAATCCGTTTTATACGATTATAACCACGTGCCGACATTCCCATCTTTTCCGCCGCAGTGTTAAGGAATGTTGTCAATTCATCCGTCAATTTGGCATATTTATCTAAATCTGCCCCGTCAAGGCGTGCATTCACATAGCTTTGGCGTTTAATCTGGGCGGCCCTTGCGGCAATAACGCGTGCACGAATATCCGCACTGGATTCCGACGGGGCGTTATCTGGTTTATTCATTTCCCACGGATTTACCGGGTCAACATCCACATGCAGGTCTATACGGTCCAACAATGGCCCCGAAATCTTGTTTTGGTACGCTTCGGCACAACGTGGCGCACGTGAACAGGCCAAGGCAGCATTCCCCAAATGTCCGCACGGACACGGATTCATCGCAGCAATAAGTTGGAACCGTGCGGGATATGTTGCATTACGCCGTGCGCGTGAAATCATAATCTTGCCCGATTCCATCGGTTGGCGCAATATTTCCAACGTCGCACGATTAAATTCCGGCAATTCGTCCAAGAATAAAACGCCATTATGTGCCAATGATATTTCGCCCGGATGCGCATCCGAACCGCCACCGGCCAATGCAACGGGACTGGACGTGTGATGCACACTGCGGAAAGGGCGACGCGACATAAGTGATTTTCCGTTCAACTCGCCCGCAATAGAATAAATTACCGAAGTTTCCAATATTTCGTCCGCCGTTGGTTCCGGCATAATGGTTGCAAGCCGTGACGCCAGCATCGTTTTCCCCGACCCCGGTGGCCCAATCATAAGCATCGCATGACCACCCGCGGCCGCGATTTCCAATGCGCGTTTTGCGGCGGCCTGGCCCCGGACTTCGGACATATCTGGCCCGGTATTGGTTGCGTCCTGTTCAATCGTGACCGGCATATCCGGCACACATAATGGAACTTTGCCATTAAAATGATTTATAATCTCTAATACGTGATGCGGTGCCAGTATATTTGTGTGTCCAGCAAGACGTGCCTCGACCCCTTGGTCACCCGGGCATATTATACCAAACCCGTTCTTTTTTGCCCAAACACTTGCGGCCAATACGCCGTTTGTTTTCGTGATTGCACCGTTTAGTCCGACTTCGCCCGTGATAATATAATTTGATAATTTGTCTTCGGGCAACACATCAAATGCGCAAAGGATTCCACATAAGATGGGTAAATCGAAATGCGCGCCACTTTTTTCCACGTCCGCCGGCGACAGGTTCACCGTCAACCGCTTTGGGGGCAACTGCAATCCCAATGACGCAAGAACATTTGTTATTCGTTCGGCGGATTCCTTGACCGCGCGGTCGGCCAACCCAATAATATTGAAACTTTGTTTGCCAAGTCCGGACGATATCTGTACCTGGACATCTATTTTTGTGGCATCCATTCCGTTAAAAATAATAGAATTCAAAGAAATCATGATTTTTACATTATAGACTTGCCATATTTGATTTCAAGTTCTAAAATGCGAAAAATTGGTTTACAAAAAGAAAGGAAGTTTTATGCAAAAAAAACCGAAAAACAAGGCCCGGGAATGGTTTGATACACTGTTCTATGGTATTTTAATCGCAATAGTATTTCGCAGTTTGTTTCTTGAACCGTTTAACATACCGTCGGGGTCAATGATTCCGTCTTTGCATATTGGGGACCATATTTTCGTAACAAAATGGTCGTATGGTTATTCGCGGTATTCTTTCCCGTTTGGTTCGTGGCACCTGTGGAATGGGCGTGTATTTGGCCGCACACCAAAGGTTGGCGATGTCATAGTATTCCGTAATCCGAAAAATGAATCGGTCGATTATGTCAAACGATTGGTTGCATTACCCGGGGACACGGTTCAAATGAAGGAGGGGCGTCTGTACATAAACGGTGAAATGTTGGAACGTCGTGATCCACGTCCGTATGTCGTTGCGGTATTACCCCGTTCATTGCGTTCGGTGGGATATTTTCGTGACAATATGACAATTCGCGGGAACAAGATTTATGTTGACGACAAACCTGCGGATTTTGGGTACACTATTGAATATAAAAATGATAAACTGTGCCAAACATACGACGGTATGTGCGGCGTTTTTCCGGCAACAGAATATACCGAGGTTTTACCCAACGGTGTCGAACACAGCATATTGGAATATACCGACAAGGGGCCATTGGACAACACGGAAATATACTTGGTTCCGGAAAATCACGTATTCTTTATGGGTGATAACCGCGATAACAGCAACGACAGTCGCGCCGATGTAGGATTTGTTCCGATGGAAAATATATTGGGGCGGGTGTGGTTTATATGGTATTCGCATAATTATGCATCACCAATGGTTGCATTTTGGAATTGGAATGCTAAGATGCGATGGAACAGATTTGGTCAAGGGGTAAAATAAAATGAGACTTACATATACATTCAAAGACGAAACAATATTGAAACTTGCATTGACCCAGCGTGGTGTGAATTGCTATCACAATAACGAACGTTTGGAATTTGTGGGCGACCGAGTGTTGGGATTATCGGTTGCAACGATGTTGTACGAAATGTTCCCAACCGAACGTGAAGGCGAATTGGCGCGCCGTCTGTCGGTTTTGGTGTCAACAGAAACATTGGCGGATGTCGCGTTGTTCCTTGGTGTGGATAAAGAATTAAAGCACGGACACATGACCGCGGGTCGTATGCGTCATACATTGGCAAACGCGATGGAGGCGGTACTTGGTGCAATATTCTTTGATGGTGGTTTTGATGCCGCGCGTAAGTTTATTTATGGCATATGGCACAGTTTGGCCGCCGCAGAGTTGAAGGCCCCAAAAGACGTGAAGACCGAATTGCAAGAATTGGTTCAGCAACGTACCGGCGGATTGTTGCCAAAGTACGAATATGAAACCCAAACGGGTGAAGCACATTGCCCGGTCTTTACTGTGACCGTGACTGCGATGGGTGAAACGGGTACCGGTTCGGGCCCATCTAAAAAGGCCGCGGGCAGTGCCGCCGCCGAAGAATTGTTGAAAAAACTGATGGCAAAACGTCCGGACGACGATGGCCGGTTGGACGAAAGCGCAATCATAGATGATGAAGAAACAAAAGAAAAATAAAGGATAAAAAATGTTTTCAATTTTACTGGTATTATTGATTATTGTTGCGGTATTTATGACGGGAATAATTTTATTACAGAAGTCCGAGGGCAGTGGTATGTCCGGGTCGGCCGCGGCATCTATGTTGGGGGGCGCATTCACTGGGGCGGCGGCGGGAAATTTCCTGACCAAATTAACAACTTGGTTGGCGATAATATTCTTTGTTCTGTGTGCCGCATTGGCGTTGGTTTCATCAAAATCCAATATGGCGAATCCACAAAGTCAATTGCGTGAAGAATTGGCGGCGGACGAATTGGCAAATGAATCAACCCCCGCACCGGAATCAACACCAATCGGTGCGCCGGCAGAACCGGTATCGGTTGATGATGCGAAATAATGTATATAATCCATAAAAAAACGCCCAAACGGGCGTTTTTTATGTTTAAAGATGACCGCCCCGTTCTTGGAATTGACGTATTTGCTCATTAAGATTTATGGTATATTGTTCCTTGTTGGTTTCAATAGTTTTTCGTGACGCATTAAATTTATCCAACAACGCATTAACCTGTTCTTGCAATTCGTGCAGTCGTTTAATCGGTAATCCGCCGGAATTCTTGATAGTTTGATCAATATTGTCCATCAACATTCCAATGTTCAGGACTTCATTTTCAATATTGTTTGCCATTGCTTCGGCTAACTGGGCTTTCGTTTCGGCCAACTGGGCTATGCCTTTATACAATTCGACCGTTTTTCCTTGGCGTCCTAATTCGGCATCCAAGTTTTCTTCACGTCGTTGCGCTATCTGTTTTTGTAGTTCAAGCTCACTTCTCGTATCTTCAACTTTTTTGGTCAATCGATGGTTTTCTTCTTTGGTTTCCGTAAGTTCTTGCATAAGTTCATCGCGGAACTTTCCAATATAATCACCAGACCCAAATTTCAATATATTATCGACATTAAATTCGCGTTTGTATATGTCTATGCGTTCCTGCATTTGACGTTGTTCTGGCGAACCGGTGGGGCATCTATTGTAAATATCAATCGCCAAATTTATAACCTTGACTGCATCCGTGTCCACTATTCGTCTTATCTCGGTTGGATCCGGAACAAGGTCATCTTGTTGTTGTTTTATTTCGGCTTCCACCATTTTTGCGGCATCCGTTAACAATGCCATTTTTTCCTGTGCGGGCGCGGCATAACCATAGCCGCATTTGTCCGCCACGGTCGCCAAAGGATGGCTTGCCAACTGCCTGTGTGTCTCCATCAACAGTTCGCCATAGTCAGCCTTTCCATTTTGATAGTCTATTGTATTCCGCAACACTTTCTTTATAACATCCAAGTATTTATAACTTAAATTTGGATCCGAAAGGCCGCCTTTTTGAATTGCACTTAAGAATGCACTTAAACGTAGCGGTTCGGGGCTTTCAACGGATGATACAACCGTCGCGATTTTAAGAAGGTCTTTTGCCTCTGGACTGTTATCATTGGCGGCATTTAACAATTGTTCAAAACATTGCTTTTCGGCACCCGGTTGCATGTACTCGATTTGCTGTTGCAAGAATGTTTTTGTTTCTGTATTTGCTTTTGGGTACCCAATAATCAGATTTGTTCGGCGTGCAAATTCATGTTTCCCAAGAATTGTATCATGTTGAACCGCAAATTCTGCAAAGGTTTTGGCAAACTGTTCAAAATCCATATATTTTGTTTGTTCTGGCATAAGAACTCTCCTTTTATCATGGGAATATTATATCACAAAACGGCCCCGTGAAAAAGAAATTTTTATAAATCCCGCCACCACACACCAAGAAGGATAGTTCGCTTTGCTCACCACACGTAAGACTCGAACTACGTTTCACTTGTTCTCGTCAACTATCGTGTCGCTCACGCGGCACGATGTGCCGGTTGCGCGCAACCCGTGACGATTTCTTCGCTGCACTTCGTTTGCAAAATCTACTTGGTTTCGAACCCTCTGGTCGGGTTCGTATCCCTGTTGTACCAACAGTAAAAAACAAAAACACGACACCATGGTCGTGTTTTCATTTTTATCCTGGCGCACCCAGAAGGATTCGAACCCTCAGTCTTCTGATCCGTAGTCAGACGCTTTATCCAGTTGAGCTATGGGTGCAACGCACAGTATTCTATACCAAATATTTTCAAATGCAAGAAAAAAACAATAGCGTCAAATTTTATACTTGCGTTAGAAAATCAAAATTTGATAGAATAAAAACCGAACGGGGCGGGAGCCCAGTTCAGGGACTTCAAAATCCCACGCTTTTCGGTGCGATGCATCGTTAATCCATTATGATTTCCGATTGTTTTTGCACCGTCGTTCTATACCCCGCGTGTCGGGGTGCCCGTGAAGTATACATAAAGTTCACGGGGATCTGTGAAAGCGTGATTTTTGAACACCCCGGCTTGTCGAAATTCGACGGCGGTTTTCATTTTAGTGGTTAGTGGCTAGTGTAAGTGGTTAGTGAAAGGTGGAAAGGAAAATGTACGAGGTAAAAGAAATTATTGCAGATAATCGTCATACCGCCTAAGGGCGGTACCCAGTGCGAACGAAAGTGAGCACCTGCGTCGCAGACATTAAAATTTGTCACCGCAAAGCGATGACAAATCTCCTGCGGAGCAAGACCTCTCTACGCTCGGTCTGGGCCCCGCGCTTCCGCGGGGTGACGGCGCTCTGGAACCAAACAAACAAAAAGGAGAAAAAATGAAAAAAATTATATTTGCAATTTGTATGGTATGTAGTGGTGCGGCGTTTGCATTGAATGAAGAATCGGTGACGTCGCGGGAATATGTTGATGCGGGGTTAGGCGCAAAACAAGACACACTTACCACAACCGGTACCGGTGCGATGACGTTTGATTCGTCCGAAACCGATGGAGTTGGCCAGAAACCGATTTACAATCCGAATGGTGATTACGCCGCACAGGCGGATGCACTGGTCACCGCGGGGGTTTCGAACGCCGCAATTCAAAATGCCATCGCCGCAGAATTCGTTTGTATTGCATGGAAAAATGACGACCCAAACGATGAATGTTTGCTGGTGCAAATCAAGAACGCCGTAAATCGTAGCAAAAATTTGTTTGATGTAACGAAGTCAAAAATAGCACGGCTTGGTGTATTGCAATCCGATGGTGGATATTTTTTTCAACAACCCGCTAATATAACTTGTTGGGGAATCCAAGGACCTGTAGCATTTAATGGGGAAGAAAATACCCGGTATACATTATCAGCAGAAATAAAAACCTCAGGACCGTTTTATCCCGGAGTGCAAACCGGGGTTGGAATTGGACTTGGGTTCTATTATACCGATAACACTTTCACGAGAACAATTCGCGGTTTTTGGGATGAATACACTCCTGTTAGTGTTGTTTCTACTGCAGGCAAAACCGTCAAAGGCATCTGTGCAGTCTATTACAGAAATGAGACATTGTTTGTAAAAAACATCCAAATCACCGAAGGCACAACCGTAA
>JAGCET010000031.1 GCA_017650505.1 Alphaproteobacteria bacterium | reverse complement strand
TTGTTTAACGTCATCACATTGGTGTTAAACGGAATAATATTGTGCATGATTATCAGAAAAAACGTGAAAAAGAAGAAAAAGTAAATATACGTCGAATTAAAAAATCCGCCAAATGGCGGACGGTCAATAAAATATCAAAACTGGGTTTCGAATGAAAGCAAAAATCTACGTTCGCGGTCGTGTGGCCCAATCTTTAACGGCCAACCCCAACTGAAATTCATTGGCCCCATCGGCGTATTCCAATAGATACCGAATCCCGCCGATGTACGCCACGCCTGTTCAATATAGTTCGCCCGCCCAAGGTAAGTATCTTCTTGCGCAGGTGGCTTGCCCAAAATGCCATAGTCCATAAATACGAACCCCTTTATCTGATATTCGTCGGGAATAAATATTGGGAAATTCATTTGCGTTGACCCATTAAACTTCCACATGCCGCCCAATGAATAAGAACTGTATCGCCAATTACGGCTGCCAATGCCGGCAATATCAAATCCACGCAAAGATTCGCCACCCAAAAAGTACCGATACACACGCGGCACATAATCATCCCCAATCGTTTGAATCAAACCAAAATCAATTGAAGTCCGCAGTTGCCAACGATCATCAAAAAACTTTACCATTGCGGTCAAATCGGCATTATACCGCATAAAATTCTCGGTTCCACCAAACCCGGTATATGCAACGCCCGCGTTTCCCACAATCCCGGTATGTGTGTTTTGCTCAAAATTCGTATCCAGATTATAATATTTCCAATACGTCCCAACGGTGTAAAGTGTTGCATCACGCCATCCCCCGACTTGCAGGTCATAGTTTTGGTCAAAAGATGCAGAAACACGTAATGTTTGTGTCCAGTGATCGGTCAATTGCCACCCAAGGCGCCCCGCAATTGTCAACGAATCGCGGTCATATCCGAATCCACCAAGTTTTTTATAGTTATACATTGTATACGATACATCAAATCCGGCCGACAACGCACGCCCAAACAAGAACGGTTCGGTAAAACTGAACAACGCCTGTTTTTGATATTGCGCAATAGACCCACGCAATTGAACCGTTTGACCACGGCCCATAAAATTACTCTCGGTTATTCCCGCATCAACCATAAAACCATTTATGTTTGACCAACCAAATCCGCCGGATAATTCGCCGGTCGGTTGTTCTTCAACCTTAATATCCAAATTCATCATATTTGCATCGGCAATACGTGTCGGAACCATTTGCACATCTTTGAAATACCGTGTGCGCATCAAACGTTGACGCCCTTGTTCAATTGTTTGTAACGAAAATGGGTCGCCCGCCCGCATTGGGATAAGTTGATTTATAACCGAATCAAACGTTCGCACATTCCCCAAAATATTTATAGAGTTCAAATAAATCCGGTTTGTTTTTTGAATTTTGAAATTCAAATCTATCGTGTGCGTGTCATCATTTTTTGTTGGCACCGGTTCCACGTTTATAAATGCATAGCCATGGTCGGCAACAACGCCACGTAATGCCGAAATTGTCGCCTCTACTTCATCAATATTGTACGTGTCACCTTTTGAAATTTTCAACGCATCGCGTAATTCATCAGTTGGAACATCATCAAAAGGACTGTCCACCGTCACATTTCCAATTTCATACTTATCGCCTTCATCTACGTTAAATACAACAGAATAATATTCACGGTCCGGCGTAAATGTTCCCTTGGCATTTTTTACCTGAAAATCAACATAACCATTGCGCAGATAAAATTGCCGCAACATTTGTTGGTCATACATTATACGGTCTTCATCATACACATCAAATTGTGTCATAAAACGCCACCACGCGTGTTCACGCGATAAAACCTCGCCCCTCAGGGTGCGGTTGCTGAACTTTTCATTTCCTTCAAAAGATATAGAATCTATGTATGTCGGATGTCCTTCGGTAATTTCATAAACAACATTCACACGGTCATCATCCAATGCGATTTTCTTTGGTGTAATTTTCGTGCCAAAAAAGCCTTTGCGTTGATATACGGTCAACATCCGGCCAACATCGGCCCCAATCACCGATTCATCAAATGCCGCACGTTCGGCAAGTTTTATTTCTTTTTTCAAATCATCGGTCGACACTTCGTCATTTCCTTCAACCGTCACCATATTTACAATTGGGGCCTCGGTCACATTTATTTTTAACGCGCCATCAGACATCCGAACCGATACGCGCGAAAAGTATCCGCTTTCCTGTAATTTTTTTGCAATTTTATTTACGCCTTCATCATTGACGTTATCACCGCGTTTTACGTCGGCCAATATTCGCACAGATTCAGAATCCATACGTTTATTCCCCGCAACATCAACACGCGATACAGTGGTCGCAAATGCGCCGCCGACCATTGCCAAACCAACCAAAAAAACAAAGACTTTTTTCATCATAATCCAAACACCCGTGCTATATCATTCCACATGGTCAGGGCGAATACAAACCCCAAAAATATCCAACCGCAAACTATTGCGATTTCCATACCCTTGCCCCCAAGTTTTTTGCGTGTCGCGCCTTCTATTATTAAAATCAACAAATATCCACCGTCCAAAACCGGCAATGGCAGAAGGTTTATAACCCCCAAATTCACGGACAGCAACGCAATAATAGACAACAATGCAAAGATTCCATTTGCCATCGCTTTGCCTGAAATTTCTGCGATGGTTATGAACGACCCAAGTTGCTTTGAAGAACGGTCGCCAGTGACAATCTGTTTCAACACGGTCAGCAAAGTTTTTGATTGGTAATATGTTTCGCGTGCCCCCGAATATATCGCCCCAAACAGACCCTTTTTACGGTATTCAGTCTTGCTGCCGTCGGCAACAAGTCCCCATCGCGAGGCGGGTTCTAATTTTACGTTTATAACTTCCCCGCCACGCAATACCTGAACATCTGCATCATGTGTGCCGGCCAATTCTTTGGCAATTACCAATTCGCCCCAATTTGTTATACGTTCGTCGTCGATTTGAACGATAACGTCACCGGGCTTTATACCCGCATTAAATGCGACGGTACCCTGGACAACCTGGCCCACCACAGGCAATTGAACATTTCGTGGCTTGAACATAAAAATAGAAGAATATATTGCCCATGCCAGAATAAAATTCATAAACACGCCGGCGGCAATGATAATAAACTGCTTCCACGCTGGGACAGACAGGTAATGTCCAACCTTTTTGTTTTTGGGCAATTCATTGTATTTTTTGCGGTTAAACATATCTTCTTGGCCGTATATGGAAACATACCCACCAAGCGGCAGACACGCAATTTTCCAAACGGTTCCGCGTTTGTCGTGCCACTTGATAATCGCCGGTCCAAAACCAATAGAAAATGCATCTACGCGCACGCCGGCCCAACGCGCCGCCATAAAGTGGCCAAGTTCGTGGATAAAAACCACAATTCCTAAAACAATCAACAATGCAACAATCGTTGTTATAGTATGCATTTCTTCCCTTCCTTTATGCTAATACCGCCCATATAACGGGTAGTACATAAATCCACCCATCAAACCGGTCGATTATTCCGCCATGTTTTCCCAAAACATTGCTAAAATCTTTTATTCTCAACCTGCGTTTTATAAAACTTGCGGTCAAATCACCATATTGCGATAACAGGGCGATACTGATACCAATCCAAACCATTTGTGGCACAAACCCACCCATTACGATATGCCCGTACAATACGCCCGCAACGGTACCACCAATTATGCCAAAAATCTGACCGGCCCATGTTTTATGTTCGGAAATTTTCTCCCACATTTTGTCGCCACCAATAATCCGACCAAAAAGCCATGCGCAAACATCGGCCGCACATACAATCACTAAAATCATCAAAATCATCATCGGTCGCCGTCCCAATGTCATAAGGGACATAAAATCCGCACACAACAACCCCAAGAACACAATAAACACCACAAGATTTTTGCCATTAAACATCACTTCACGTGGTGCGCGCCACATCACGCGCAAGAATTCAAATATCATCCACGCACCAATAATTAGACACAACCAATAAATTGCGGGCATACCACCGCGTTCCATAAACCACGCAACCATGGCAACCGCCAATAATCCGCCCGCAACCAAGACTCTGTTCATTGTTTCTGACATAATTATTTCCCTGTTTTTTCTTTGCCCGAATAGTTCGCTTTTTTACCACCACCGAATCTACGATTACGCATCGCATATTGATCCAAAACAAATTGCCATAATTTTTCAGATTTTACCAAATCTGGCCAATGTTCTGGCACAAACAGCAATTCCGCATATGCCAATTTCCACAACAAGAAATTCGAGATCCGAAACTCATTGCTGGTTCGCACCATAATGTCAATAGGCAATAATTCTCCGGTATCCAAAAATGTTTCGAATGTTTCGCGTGTCACGTGTTTGCCGGCATCAACCGCGGCATTTACGGCATTGACAATTTCATCTTGCCCGCCATAGTTCAACGCAAACACCACTGTGCCCGCCGTGTTTTCTGCGGATTCTGCCTCTAACTTATCGCACATATCTGCCAATTTTTTGGGAAGTCGCGCGCGCGACCCAATCACACGATACCGCAAGTTTTTCTCGATTGCGTGTTTAAGGTTTTTCTTTAATTCGGCATAGAACAAATCCATAAGGAAATCAACCTCTTCTTTGGATCGGTTCCAATTTTCGGTTGAAAAAATAAAGAATGTTACCGTTGTTACGCCACGCGCAATAAACCAATCAACCAAGTTTTCAAAATTGGCGATTCCGGCCCGATGCCCCATAAGCGGGGGCAACCCACGTGCTTCGGCCCAACGCCGATTCCCATCACATATAAACGCAACATGTTGTGGAACCTTGGCGGGTGCCACGGGTGCAACAGATTTATTTTTGAATAACTTAAACATTTTATCACCGATATTTTATGTTAAACCGAACCAAGACCAACATTTACACGGACATAATATCCGCTTCTTTTTGCTTGGCAATAGAATCAACCTCGGCCCCGCGGGCATCAAAGACCTTTTGCAATTCTGATTCAAATTTACGTTGGTCATCTTCGGAAATTTCTTTGTCTGTCACGGCGCGTTTGATTTTTCCCATCGCGTCTTGGCGAATATTACGCATAGAAATCTTGGCTTCTTCGGCATATTTTCCGGCAACCTTGGTCAATTCGCGACGACGTTCTTCGGTCAATGGCGGCATATTCAATCGTATAACGCCACCGGCACTCATCGGGTTTAACCCCAAACCCGAATCACGAATCGCTTTTTCAACCGCACCTACATTTGAAATATCCCAAACCGTGACGGTAAGTGTCTGATTATCCGGGGTTGACACGGTTGCCAATTGATTCAACGGCATATCCGAACCATACGTTTCAACACGCACACCATCTAACAAATGCACCGATGCACGTCCCGTGCGCAAACCGGCATATTCATTACGTAAAACCTCGATAGTCTGGGCGGTTTTCTGTTCTGCTTCTTCTTTTAAAATTTGAAAATCCATTTATAACTCCTTGTTCACATAAGTGCAGGTTAGCAAATATATTTGACATTTGGCAAGAAGAAATATACAATAATACGCACATTGGGGTTGTAGCTCAGTTGGTAGAGCACTTGCATGGCATGCAAGGGGTCGTCGGTTCGAGTCCGATCAGCTCCACCAAAAATTCAAACCGCCGTCCGGCGGTTTTAATTTTTGTCGCGATCAGACGGATTTTTACAAACGAAGTGCGGTAAAAATAAATTGCGAATGCAATTTGTTGTCATTCCGGCGCAGGCCGGAACCGATCGGCTCCACCATCCGTCTTCGCTTCGCTCCGTCGCGATTGGAACAATCGGGCGGGGCGATGTGATTTTAATCACGCGAAACGGATGTCGCGACGGAGTGAACGAAGTGAACGCAGACGGACAAACAATAAAATGTATTATGTGTATATTTTACAAAGTATAGATTTCCCGGATAAATTCTATATCGGATATACCGATGATTTAAAAAGACGTCTAAAACAACATAACATTGAACATTTTGGTCATACAGATAAATATCGCCCATGGAGATTAAAGGATTATTTTGCAATAGATAATGAACAGAAAGCAAAAGATTTTGAAAAATATTTGAAGTCTCAGTGTGGTCGTGAATTTATCAAAAAACATTTTTGATTGTTTTTATCTGCGAAGGCGGACGATCAACATATTAGTGGCCTGTCTCGCTTTGGTGCAGAGCAGGGCGCCGGAAATACCCTCTACTATTTTCTTCTTGACCCGATTCAGGGATTTTTGATAGAATTAACGCGAGCCAGATGGGAATCTGGTTCGGGGCCGTCACAAGCCCGCTCATGTTCGGTGCAGAATAAAGATACATCGTAATCCGATGACATTTCCCTGTTTTGCACCATCGTATTGTGTCCCCATCAAATCGTTGGGGTGCCATTGGTTATAATGCTTCGGCAAAAGGCCATGGGAATCTATAACATGAGTGATTTGTGAACACCCCGACGTCAGTTTTGGCGTTTTTTCATTGCGTTGCACGCAACGCAGGTTAGAGAAAGTAAAATGTACGTGGTAAAGGGAATTGTTGCAGATATTTGCCCCGCCGCAAATCGGGCCTCACAAAAATGCGAAACATTTTTTGTGGGTGATAACGGTGGGGCAGAAGAACCGAACAACAAAAAGGGGAAAATATGAAAAAAGTTATATTTGTAATTTGTATGTTGTGTGGTGGCGCGTTTGCAGCAAATGAAGGATTGATCACGTCACGTGCATATGTTGATGCGGGGTTGGCCGCGACACAATCAACAATTACAAACGGTACCGGGGTTATGACACACGATTCCACACAAACCGATGGTGTGGGGCAAAAACCAATTTACAATCCATTGGGTGATTATGCCACGCAGTCGAATGCACTGGTGACTGCATCGACCGCAAATGCCGCCGTACAAAATGCAATTGCCGCAGAATTTGAATGTATTGAATGGGACCCAAACGACAACACCAAATGTTGGCTGGTAAAAATAAATGCCGAGCAATTATCGTTGCCCGCTGATTATACTAAGTTAGAATATCTGCAAAGCACGGGTACACAATATATTGATACCGGATATATTCCCAATCAATCAACCGGTGTACAAACAAAGGTAAAGTTTAATTCTGTTACAAACGGCCAAACCATGGTGTTCGGGGCCGGAACAAGTTATAATGCCCGAAGTTTTGAATTTTATACTTGGAATCAGCAAACAGAATTTAACTATAATTCTGCTCGGTTCGGTGTGAACGTATCGTTGAATGATATAGTTGAATTAAATTGGAATAAAAATATTGTAAATTATTCTATAAATGGCGTTCAACAAAATACCATGACTTTACCAGCAAGTACTTTTACTGTGCTATATACAATGACTCTATTCACATTAAGTAGACCAGGTGGTTATTTTATTGGTAACATATATTATTTCAAAATTTATGACAATGATGTTTTGGTTCGCGACTTTATACCCGCACAACGCAACAGTGATGGCGAATTGGGAATGTATGACACGATATCACGGACGTTCTTTACAAACGCCGGTACCGGAAGTTTCATCGCCGGACCGGTTAAAAATGTCTATATGCCGACCGGAAACCAATAAAAACTGGGTGCGTCCGTATTCACTTTTTATTTGCCATTCCGCATTTTCCACATTATACTGAACATTATATTATGGTGTATAAGACATGGCCAAACCAATTGGAACCGGGATAATAAAATCCAGGGTACCCGTAATATTACCCTGAATGATGCCGGCCGTGCCGAGGCATATGCCGTCGCCGCCCTATTACAAGGCCAAAATATCGAAGAAATAATTTCGTCCGACCTTGACCGGGCCGGAGAGACGGCACGAATAATAGGTGAAGCATTACATATAAGTGTCGAATATGACGCGCGCCTGCGAGAGTACGATTTCGGACAATTTAACGGCAAAAGCCAATTTGAATTGGCAAAACATAAAGCGGCGTTTATAAAGGTTCCAACTGCGTTTGGTGCCGAAAAATTCGAATGCTTCTTTGATCGGGTTCGTCTTTTCATGGAAAGCATAGATTATAACAAAAACACATTGATTGTTTCGCATGGCGGAACGATGCGGTTTATGATGTACTATATGAACGTTGGCCCGGTTTTTGATATACAAAAATTTATCGAACAATCGTTGACGGCACACATAGGCAATGCCGCAATCTTTCGCATTGCTTCGCAAAATTCAAAAATGGAACGGTTTGGTTAAACCTTGGTGTATCAGCGTGATAGGTATGTCATACTTTCATATAACGCACCGATGAATTGTGATAATCTTGGGTCATTCTGATTCTGAACCGGACGCAATATATAATCGGGACGTAAATCCACATCCAAAAAATCACCCGCATCACAAGTATTCATCCGGCGCACGGTGGCATCATTTGGCATATTTGCTCGCGCATTTACGGTATCCATATTATTTTTTGGCGGTATAAACCATGCAATTTTGAATATGTATGATGTATCAAGGCCGTGCAACCTAAACCAATTTATCATTTGGCATACGTATTTCGGTTCAATCACAGCATACACAAAATTTTTCCCAAGGTTAGATATCACTTCGGATTCTGGCACGCCATACATCCATTTAGAATCACCCGGTTTCCAAAAATCACGATTCACCCAAAGATTGGTCACCAATGGCGTATCATCAAAATATTTTTCGTCGCGAAAGAAATATTTATCCCCGTCAATTTCGCCATCACGTGGTGCGCGTGTTGTGGCGGATCTAAGGTTGTAAAACAATCCCTTTGGCAATTTATTTTCAATAAAATACGATTTCCCCGACCCGGACAGCCCAGTGCAAAATAAAATGACGTTTTTCATTTGTGTCTCCTTTGGTTTGTTTTTATGTTAAAAGGGACGTCAAAAGACGCCCCCCTGTTTAATCTTCCAAGAAACTGCGCAGTTTCCGCGCCCGCGTTGGGTGCTTTAACTTATTCAGTGCCTTTTGTTCAATCTGGCGTATGCGTTCGCGCGTGACACCAATATATTCGCCAACTTCTTCCAATGTGCTGGTCTTGTTTGTACTCATACCAAAGCGTTGGCGGATAACGGTTTCTTCCTTGGGGTCTAATTCCGACAAAATTTGTGTCACAATTTTACGCAGATTCTTTTGCGCCGCCGACGTGAACGGATTTTTTGCGGTTTCATCTGCAATAATTTCCATACGCGAACTGTCGTCTTCGCTGCCCACGGGGGCCTCTAACGATATCGGGCGCAGGTTGACCTTCATTGCCTTGTGAATCTTGTCCACCGGCAGATATATTATCTTGGACAATTCTTCGGCCGTCGGTTGCCGCCCATATTTATGCATAAATTGACGCGAAGCACGCTGAATCTTGTGTATATTATCAATCATATGCACCGGAATGCGGATTGTGCGTGCTTGGTCTGCAATGCTGCGCAAAATGGCCTGTTGTATCCAATTTGTGGCATAGGTTGAAAACTTGTTCCCCAAACGATAGTCAAATTTATCAACCGCCTTCATAAGGCCGATATTGCCGTCTTGGACTAAATCGGAAAAATCCAATCCCAATCCACGATTGCTGCTTTTTTTCGCAAATTTTATAACAAGACGCAGGTTTGCTTCTATCATTTCGCGCTTTGCACGGGCGGCCTCGGTCTGGCCACGACGCACCAATTCCACAACCTTTTTATATTCCGCGGTCGGCTGGCCCGTTTCGGCGGCGATTGCCGCGATATCAGATTGTATCTTTAAAATGTCGTCGCCATGCTTTTGTGCGAAATTCACCCATGTTGCACTTTTATGCTTTAACAATTTTTTTACCCAGTTGCGATTTAACTCGTTCCCGGTGTATTCCGCCAAGAAATCCTCACGTTTGATTTTATTCGCCATGGCCAATCGCAACAATTTACCCTCTAATCCCATCAGCAATTGGTCACGTTCGGTCAGTTTTTCCATAATTTCCGCAATGCGGTCATCATTCATACGAATCTTGCTAACGTGTTCAAACAGGTTCAAACGCATTTTGTTATATTTCTTTTCCAAATCTTCATCAACACGCGACGTCGTCAGCAACTTTTCCATACGCATTGCCTGCAACTTTTGCATTCCGTTGAATGTGCGTTTGATTTTTGCGAACAAATCCAAAACCATCGGCATCAATGCTTCTTCCATCACCGGAATTGGAACACCGGATGTTCCGCGCGGCGAATCTTCCTTTTTCATATCATCGTCGTCCAAAACATCATCATCGTCATCATCGTCGCCACCACCACTAACAGATTCTTCCAAATCATCCAAATCATCATCGTCCAATTCATCAACCTGGTCCACACCCTTGGATTTAAGGGTTTCGGAAATCGCCGCCAATGATTTTTGTTCCGATTCAGACGAATACATCGCCTCCAAATTCACAATATAACGCAGGCGGATATCTTCATTTAACAACTGTTGATACCAATCCAACATTGCCTGGATAGTCATTGGGCTTTCGCACAGACCATACACCATAAGGCGCGATGCGGCCTCTATACGTTGTGCAATTGCAACTTCGCCCGCGGCGGTTAATAACTGAACTGTGCCAATTTGTTTAAGGTATGATTGTACAGAATCTTGAATTCCAAGTACTAAATTACCCGTCTGGCTGCGTTCCAATTGTTTCGCATAATGTTCATAATCTTCGTCGTTTATATCAACCTGTTCGGCATCGGTGTTCAGCAAATTACGATATTTTTCGGCATTTTCGTCGGCATCTTCATCATAATATTTTTCCATATCTTTGGAATAGTTTTCTGTTTCCAAAAATTCCAAGCCAAGATCTTGTTTAAAGAAATCCACCAATTCGGCGTGTTCATCATCGGGAACTTCGTCGGCATCGGCCGCCGCATTGAAATCTATTTGCGACAAATAACCATTTTCCATCGACGATGTCGCCAATTTCTGTAAGTTTTCCGGCAAGGAATCAACCAATAATCTGGTCGCGTCATCAAGTTTTTTAGACATTAAAAAACCTATGGTTTATGGGGTTGACAGTTATTTTTTCTTTTCGATTTTCGCCAATGCCTCGTGCAGTGCCGTCTCCGACAGCAACCCTAAGACAATCGGACTTTGAATCTGAATTTCCGAATAATGCTTGTGCGTTTTGTTGCGAACCGACGAAACGGTCGTGCTTGTACTGCCCATAAGGCGCGCAATTTGGCCGTCAGATAATTCCGGATAGTTTTTCACAACCCACAAAATCCCACCAAGGCGATTTTGACGGTGCAATTTCGGTGTATAACTAGATTTCTTTTTGTTTTGGGCATTTTGTGCATCCACAATCCCCTGAAGCAAGGTCAAACGCGCATTCGGATCGGCCTCGCACTGTCTAATATCTTCACGGGTCAATTGACCGTTCAAAATTGGATCCAGACCTTGAATTTTTTGGGTTTCGGCATCCGCAATGTTTTTAACCTCTAACTCATGCAGGCCACAGAATTCGGCGATTTGTTCAAACGTTAACGCGGTGTTTTCAATCAACCACAACGCAGTGGATTTTGGCATATATGGGTAATTCATTCAATATCCTCTTGTTCGCTGAGGGCAAATATAGTCCAAATATGCCAAAATTTCAAGCGATTTTTTTAATTTTTTGTCTTTTATTGCTTTTTTACCAACCGGTATCCATCCGGGGTATCCATCACTGTCCACCCCATTGTGTCGATTTGGCTGCGCAAATCATCTGCCGTCGCAAAATCACGTGATTTTTTCGCCGCTATACGCCGATCTGCCAATTCTTGAACTTTGGCGGGTGCAACCTCTGATTCTGCATCACGCAATTTATTTGCGCGGTCAATCAGTTGCAGACCCAATAACTCATCAATAAAGCCCAATAATGCCAATTTTGTTGCCGGATTTACCGTCTGATTTTTTAACAAGTCTTGGACAACAACCAATGTTTCAGACGTTTTAAGATTGTCCGATATCGGTGTTAAAATTTTATCATGCCATTCGTTGTACAAATCCTGATTGACCGGTGTGGTATCGTTTGCGGCCATTAAATCGGCCACTTTGCGAACGATATTTTTATACCCGGCCGCCGCCGCATCCAAAGATTCAAACGAAAATTCCATCGGTTGCCGATAATGACCCTGAAGCAACAAATACCGGAAAGCCATCGGATCATAACCTTTTTCAATAAGACCGCGCACCGTAAAGAAAGACCCCGAAGATTTTGCCATTTTTCCATCGCGCAGCATAAGCCACGCCCAATGTACCCAATAACGTACCCATGGCGCCCCAACAATCGGTTCAGATTGGGCAATTTCGTTGGTATGATGAACCTTGATATGTTCTTGACCGCCACTGTGAACATCAAAATGGTCGCCAAGGTATTTCATGCTCATCGCGCTGCATTCCAAATGCCAACCCGGAAAACCGACACCCCATGGGCTGTCCCATTCCATTTGGCGCTTGACATCGGTCGGTGAAAATTTCCACAACGCAAAGTCGGTGATATTACGCTTGTTATTATTTTCTATACGTGCCCCGCCACGCAGGTCGGCCAGATTTTGCCCACCAAGTTTACCATAATCAGGCAATTTTGAAGTATCATAGTAAATACCGTCGCCGGGTATTTCATACGTAAAGCCAAGTTTTTCCAGTTTTTGAATCAATTCGATTTGCTCGGCAATATGGTCGGTTGCACGCGGCATATGTGTTGGACGAATAATATTCAACAAATCCATATCGGCCAGGCAACTTTTGATATACTTGTTCGCCACATCCCAAACAGAAATGTTTTCACGCGCCGCGCCTTTTTCCATTTTGTCTTCGCCGGTGTCTTCATCACTGGTAAGGTGCCCAACGTCGGTAAAGTTCATAACGTGATTTACTGTATATCCATTTGCCAAAAACATACGCTTCATCATATCGCTGTTGAAAAAGGTCCGCATATTGCCCAAATGTTGATCCCAATAAACGGTTGGACCGCAATTATATATACCAACATGATTTGGCGTAATTGGCACAAAATCTTCGACTTTTCGGGTCATTGTGTTAAATAATCTTATCTGCATAATATAATCCTTCGTTTCTTTGATTTTATTTATGATAATAAAAGACGACAAAATATGCAAACACTATGTTTGCGAAAAATACTTTAACAACAACAGTAAAAATTTATAAACCGAACCGTCATAACGTGAGTTATTCTGTCAAATATCGATTCAAAAGTCAACCTAATTTTCGGTATTTATATGGCTACTCGACTCAGTTTCCTAGAAAATACTTGTTTTTGGTTTGATTAAAATTATAATACCAAAGGTATACTAAGAGGTACAAAATGGGTAACGCAGCGGCAGCGGCAGCGATAGCAGCAACAAATGTTAGACGCGCGCTGGATAAAGACGAAAAAACAACCGAAAACAAAGAAGAATTTTGTTATGATGAACCACTTGATGATTGGAAACCGATGTCTAAATTTGAAAAGATAAAAGACAAGGTTGTGTGGTTATTCTTGTGGACTCTCGTATCATCTTGTATAATAGCCTTATTGCAGTTAGGTTATAATATCACTCCAATTGCACAGCATAAAAATGCAAAGAGACAAGGGGTCAAACAAATATTAGATTCTGCGCATTCTGATGCTGTAAATTCTGCATATACAATGGATCTGGCGAATTATGAAACGACATCTAAATTAAAGGCGAAATGTGATTCTTTATATTATGCAAGAAAAGTATCTCACTTTATTTATCTTCATGGTAACAAATTCGTAAAACCCAGACCAATAACCAAAGAAGTATACGGTGTTCGTTACGTTATTGGGTATGATTCAGAGATAGACCTAAACCGTATATGCAAAGATCAAAAATTCAACAAATATGTAGCGGGTTATAAAAAAAGCGTACAGCAACTAGCTATGTTACGCCGTACAAGTAATCAAAAATAAACTATAATCGTTGAAACAATATTTTTGGGGTTTTATTGTAAACACAATGGGCTATTATATATTTAATACAATATCTAACTAAAAACGAGTCGAACAACCATATAATTACCTAATTTTCATTTGCACGCGGGTGACAATGTTCATAGATATTCATTATTTCCGACATGTTAACCTTGGTATAAAGTTGTGTAGTGGAAAGTGATGAATGCCCTAGAAGTTCTTGCAAGCTGCGCAAATCGGCACCATCGGCAAGCAACGCCGTGGCAAATGTATGACGCAATGCGTGCGGTGTCACATAGTCCGGTAATTGCAAATAGTGCCGCAGTTTTTCTATAACCTTTTCCGCCATACGCGCCGACATGGGAAGCCCGCGTACACTGCGAAATAATTCATCGTCTGGCGCATTTCCGAACGGCCGCCCAGATATATATTTTTCAATTGCACGATTTACCGCGGGTAAAACCGGAACAATCCGTTCTTTGTTTCCTTTGCCCACAATGCGCAAGTTTTGTGGCGCATGCGCAACATCAGAATTTTTTAGTCCCAAAGCTTCGGATATACGCAGGCCGCACCCAAACAGTAACGTCACTAAAGCCCAATCACGTGCGGCAATCCACGGTTCGTCGCCTTCGATTTCACGGATTGCACCGCGCATATCAGCAACGTCGGACGCGTCGATTGCTTTGGACAATTTTTTTGGAATATGTGGGGCAGAAATCAGCCCAATCGCATCGTTTTTTATGTCATAATGTTTCGCAAGGTATTTATAAAACCCACGCAGCGACGATAACGCACGCGCCGTAGATTTAAACGATAATCCGCGCGACCTACGGTCCGCCAACCACGCGCGGAAACATATTGTATCACACGCCGCCACATCGTTTATATACGGCCTTGTTCCATTGAATTTTTCAAAAAATTTCAAAAAATCGTCAATGTCTGCCTCGTATGCCGCCGCGGTATGTGCCGAATAATTCCGCCCATGCACAATGTATTTGGTAAATTCATTGACGATATCCTGCATCAAATTACCTTATTTCAAAAATGGCCGATACAGACACCGAAACATCCGTATCTTTGCCGGTGATTGCGCCACCGGCATATCCCATATCTGCACTTGCCATCTCTGCCTTGGCCAATCGGAAATTCGCCGCCGTCATTGGGTTATATGATGTGCCCGTGCCGTACGATGCCGCCAACATTTTTCCGACCCTTCGGCCCACCCCGGCGGCCAAAGCATCTGCGCGTTCACGTGCATTTGCAACCGCATCGCCAAGGCACGATTCCAATATCGGTTTTAACGTCTCGGCCGACGTAAACATGCGCAGGTTCGTCACAAAAACATCCGGCGTTCCCGCAAATTTAGTCAACACTGTTTCAATCGTATCGACATTTGCTGCAGACACTTCCAACGCGATATTCGTTTCAATTCCAATGAATTCAGATTTCTGGGTCGTGTGGTTCCATTCGTTCTTTTCATAAGAATTAAATTCCGTGGTTTGCACGCGCACATCCAATGTTTTCAAAAATGTATTTATTTCGGCAATTTTTGTCGACGCAATTTTCATAGATTTCGCGGCACTTTTGTCCGTGACGCTTACGCGAATGGTAATTGCGGTCCGATCCTTTGGTGCGGTTGTCAAACATTCGCCGGTGACCGATATTGTGCGTGGTTCGGCAATGCGTTCAATCGACCACCACCCAAGTACAAATGCACACAACACAATCGACAAAATCCATATTGTTTTTTCTTTCATAATAATTCTCCTTTTTCACCTTTGCATTATACCGCAACAAGGAAAATAAATCAAAAGAAAATCCGCCCATCGGGCGGATATATAAAATTTTGCAAATATTTATTAACGTGAATAGAATTCAACGACTAATTCCGGGGACATTTGAATCGGATATGGAACATCTGCGAATGATGGAACGCGTGTGAATGTCGCAACGAAATTCGCGCTGTCCAAATTGATATAGTCCGGAACATTTCTTTCGCCCGATTCCAATGCCAAAACAACCAAAGGCATCTGTTTCGCCTTTTCACCAACGGTGATGACATCACCCGGTTTAACCTGGTACGAAGCGATTTTAACACGTTTGTCGTTGACATAGATATGACCGTGGCTGATTAACTGACGCGCCGAAAAAACAGTCGGTGCCAATTTTGCACGATACACAACCGCATCCAAACGGCGTTCCAACAAACCGATTAAGTTATCTGGTGTATCGCCACGCATATTGTTTGCCTCTAAATAATACGCACGGAACTTCTTCTCACCGATATTACCATAATATCCTTTCAGTGTTTGTTTTGCGCGCATCTGCTTTGCGTAATCGGTCATATTACCGCCACGCGAAGTTGGCCCATGTTGACCCGGTTTATATTTGCGCTTGTTAAACGGTGATTTTGCCTGGCCCCACAGGTTGACACCCAACCGGCGGCCGATTTTTAATTTGCGGGTACTGCGTTTTGCCCCATCTCTTGCCATAATTTAATCCTTTTGGTTTTTTTATTGTGCCGGGCGTTTTCCAGAATCCTTATCACACGTGGGACCAAAACGCACCACGGTTTAATCAGTTCTGCGGATACTCGGCGACGCGTATGCTAACCCATTTTTTTTGAAAAATCAAGCAAAATTGCAACATTTATTCGTCATATGCACCAAAAAGTCCGATCAGCCTCATTGATATATTATTGCGTACTGCTGCAACACAATATCCGGGACATCTATTTGCGCACGTTTCTCCTTCGCCGTGTGGAGAATGATATACCCACCGTGATGCGGTCCCCGATGTGCCAGAAACCGTGGGCGCCGTTAGTTTACAATAACAATATTGTGCATCCGATGACAATGGTTCGCCATTTTTATGATCATTGTATGACGCGTCCAATGTTGCCCATAACGAAGATGGTGCCGGACTCCCAGTATAGTGTCCAGCCGGATGTTCCGATATACATGCACTAATACCACGGATTTCTTTATTGCAATTTGCGCTGTTGGCACCAGTGCATACCACGCCATCGGCGCCAATTCCTGTTTCATGATCAAACACTACACCCCAATCACCGGCATGAGAATATTCATTTGGTGTAATAACATCCGGTCCCCAACGTGTCGCAGTGCAAGCACCCCTAGAACTATGTGTCGTTTCGGTCGGAGTAATTAACTTATAACATGAAGAAGTTGCATGAATATCCGCGGCGGGCAGGTTTGCCGTAACAGGTAATGGTGCAGGCGCGGTCAGGGCCGTTACGTCCCACAATGTACCCTGGGGGTCGGAATCATTCCGCGTTAATTCGTGGTCAATTGCGTATTGCACCGCTTCATTAAGTGTCGATGCACGAACCAGGCCGTTTTCATATGTATTCATCTCTTTACTGTATATCGGCGTTCCGGTTACATTACCAAGTCCATTATAGGCACCACCGTTATTGGCAGTCCCGGTATATGTAACAACATTTTGATTGTTTAATTTGTTTATTTTGTCATTTTTTGTGTTAGTGGTATCAAGCACCGCATCGGCAGTTGGTACTCCGTTCGATGCACCGGTGGCAAGGTCTGTTACGATATCACGCGCACCCGGTGTGCCACCTGCGACCGCCGGTGCAACCACAATTTTATCAACCGTTGTACCGGCGGGCAATGGTTGTATTAAATCCTGGCTGCGTCCCACACGGTCATCCACATATTCTTGTGATGTTAAAATATCATTTTCCGATTCGCTTGGTACCTTTTGCTGATACGCCACGTCCGCATGTGCATTCAATGCAACCAATAAAACCAATAATATAAATTTTTTCATTTTCCTTCCTTTTTACTAACCACTAACACTAGCCACTAACCACTATCGCATTATGAACAAAAAGGTACGTTTATGTCCACCATTTTTTTACATTTTTTCAAAAATTAAAAATCCCGGATTTCCAGGATTTTTTGTTGTGCGTTTTTGTGCTTTACAAAATGAACAA
>JAGCET010000030.1 GCA_017650505.1 Alphaproteobacteria bacterium | reverse complement strand
TGTTAAAGGAAGAAGGTTTTATCGAAGATTTTCATAAGGAAGAAATTGACGAACACCGTTCTAATTTGGTCGTCACATTAAAGTATGTTGGCGGAAATGGTGCGATTCAAGAGATTTCGGTTGTGTCAAAACCGGGTCGTCGTGTTTATTCTGGGTCGGCCAAGATGCCACGTGTATTGAACGGACTTGGTGTTGCAATTGTTTCCACACCACAAGGTGTTATGACAGATCACAAGGCACGTTTGATGAACATCGGCGGTGAAGTCTTGTGCAAGGTTATCTAATAAAAATAAGGATGTAATTATGTCTCGTGCAGGAAAATATCCAGTTAAATTAAGTGATGGTGTGGTTGCATCAATCGCAGACGGCAAATTAGTTGTCAAAGGACCTAAGGGTGAATTGACAGTACCACTTGCCACTAAAAATGCTCATTTGGTAGATATCAAGGTTGAAGATGGGCAACTTTCTGTCGCACCTAAAAATGCAGAAGATAAAGATTCGCGCGCAATGTGGGGGACGATGACCCGTAATATTCGCAATGCGGTCGAAGGTGTGACCAAGGGCTTTGCCAAGGCGATGTATATGAAAGGCGTTGGATACAAGGCATCGGTCAGTGGTAAAAAGTTCACTTTGGTTGTTGGTTTTTCGCATGATGTTGTTATGGAAATTCCGGATGGTTTGACCGTGACCATGGGCGAAACACCGACAGAATTTACCATCGGTGGTAATGATAAATGTGCGGTTGGTCTGTTTGCGGACAAGATTCACAAGATTCGCAAGATGGATCCGTACAAGGCCAAGGGAATTTTCTATAAGGGCGAAAAAGTTCGTCACAAAGAAGGCAAAAAGAAATAATCGGTAATTTCCGCTGTTACGGGAATTGAAAAAAAGGAAAAACAAATGTTGAAACATTTATCTACAGAGTCAAGACGCAAGTTGGTGACACGCGTCGCGTTAAAGAAAAAGAATCGGGGCAAAATTCGTTTGTCGGTGTTTCGCAGTGGTCGTCATATTGAAATTCAGGCGATTGACGATGTGCACGGTCGCACCGTTTGTGCCGCATCTTCCAAAGAAAAGACCTTTAAGGGTAAGGGGTGGAATATTGCCGGTGCAGAATTGGTTGGTAAAATCTTTGCGGAACGTATGGTAAAGGCCAATTTGACGGATAACTGTTATTTTGACCGTGGTGCGTATCGTTATCATGGTCGTGTCAAGGCGTTGTGCGAAGCGATTCGTGCGGGTGGCATCAGAATCTAAAATAAAATACGGAGAAATATAATGGCTCGTTTTGATGATAAAAAATTACAGACAGATAATTTGGTAGATAAACTTGTTTCTGTCAATCGCGTTTCCAAAACTGTGAAAGGTGGTAAGAATATGTCGTTTTCGGCATTGGTTGTCGTTGGGGACAAGGCCGGCCGGGTTGGTTTTGGTAAAGGTAAGGCGTTGGAAGTGCAATCTGCGGTGCAAAAGGCGACCAAGGCCGCCAAGGCAAAAATGTTGCGTGTTCCGCTTAAAGAAGGTCGCACACTGCATCACGATATTTCTGTGAAATATGGTGCAAGTAAGTTGGTTTTGCGCAGTGCGGTTCCCGGTACCGGTATCATTGCGGGTGGCGCGTTGCGTGCAGTGTTTGACTGCCTGGGGGTACAAGATGTTGTTGTGAAATCCCAGGGTGCGAATAACCCGAACAACATGATTCGTGCGGTGTTTTTGGCATTCTCTAAGATGAATTCGCCAAAGACTGTGGCGGCGCGTCGTGGCAAGACGGTTGCGGAAATTATCGCGGGTCGTGATGGTAAAAAGGTGGCCGAAGAAACCGCGACAACGGAAGACAAATAATAAAAGGTGATTGTTATGGCAAAGAAGATAGTTGTAAAACAAATCAAAAGTGTTATCGGTCGTCCGGAATCGCAACGTAGAATTTTGGCGACTTTGGGATTGGGGCGCATTGGTAAAGTTCGCGAATTTGATGATAATGCATCGATTCGTGGTATGATTGCCAAGGTTGCACACCTTGTAGAGGTGGTGGAAAAATAAGTCTGAGGGATATGTTGGGGGATGGAAATGAATATTGATCAGGTAGATTTTTCCAATGTCAAAACTGCGGGAGAGGTAATGGATATATTTATCAAAGTTGCACGAACTTGTCCGACACAATCGAATAAGTTGTTTGATAGATATGCGGAATTTGTACAAAATAGTAATCCGGGGTTTTCCGATGTGGATGGTCGCAGGGCCGCCGCAAGTAATATTAGGACTTTTGGCCAAATATATTATGGAAAACGGACGGTTAATTTGTTGTGTAAAACCTATGAGGGATTAAGGCAACATTAATAAAAACCGAGTATGCGGACACTTGTCCGTATGCGCAACAGAACTATATAAGTTCATAGGAGTAAAAAAATGAAACTGAATGCTTTGATGGATAACAAGGGTGCACGGGCCGGTATTAAACGCGTTGGTCGTGGTATGGCGTCGGGTTATGGTAAAACCGCGGGTCGCGGAACCAAGGGTCAAAAGGCGCGCGCGGGTTCACGTAAACAGGCAACTTTCCAAGGAGGCCAGATGCCGATTTTGCGTCGTTTCCCAAAATTTGGTTTTACAAATCCGTTTGCGAAACACTATGTGACAATCAACCTTGGGGATATTGAAAAGTTTATCGCCAGTGGCAAGATTGACCCAAAGAAAGATATTACTATCGATTCGTTGTTGTCCGCAAAAATTATCAACCGTCGTTTGTCGGGCCTGAAAGTTTTGGCCAAAGGTGAGATTAAAACTGCAGTGAATGTTATTGCAGACAAATGGTCAAAATCGGCCGAGGCGGCAATTGCCAAAGTTGGCGGCACAATTAAAAATAAATAGTTGAACCCAGGAAGGAAAGAGGTCAACGCATGAAGTTCATATCGAAATATTTTGGTAAACTGACGGATTTGCAAAAGCGTATTTTGTTCACGTTGGGTGCGTTGATTATCTATCGGGTTGGGTCGTTTATTCCGTTGCCGGGTGTGAATGCGTCGGCGGTGTTGCATCTGTTTACCGGCGAAGGCAGTGGTATGATGGGAATGTTCGATATGTTTACCGGCGGTTCGTTGTCGCGTATGTCGGTGTTGGCGTTGAATATTTTCCCGTATATATCGGCATCTATCGTGTTGCAACTTTTGACCGCAACAAGCAAGTCGCTTAATGACCTGCGCAAAGAGGGTGAATCGGGGCGTGTGAAAATTAACCAGTACACGCGTTATTTGGCCGTGCTGTTGGCCGTGGTCCAGGGTTGGGCTGTGGTGCGTGGATTGGAAATGATGGCGCCGGTGAATGGGTTGCGTGCGGTTGTGAATCCCGGTTTTTCTTTTGAATTGTCGGCGATTATTGCATTGGTTGGCGGAACGGTCTTCGTTATGTGGCTTGCCGAACAGATTACGGCACGTGGCATAGGCCAGGGCGCATCGCTGTTGATTTTTGCCGGTATCATTGCCCAGGTTCCCGAAGGTATCGCAAAAATTGTGTCTTTGGGCTCGGTTGGTCAAATGTCGCCGGCGATGATTGCGTTGGTGTTGGCGTTCGTGGTCGGAATTGTCGCGTTGATTGCATTCTTTGAATTGGCGCAACGTCGTATCCAGATTCTGTACCCGCGCCAGGTTATGGCGAACGGTGTTGTGAATACAAATGCGTCTTATTTGCCGATTAAGGTAAATATGTCGGGCGTTATGGGGCCGGTGTTTGCATCGTCTATTATGATGTTGCCGGCGTTTATTCAACGGTTCGCGCAAAGTGAAAATTTGATTGTGCAAAATATTATGGCGTTCTTTACGTACGGTGCGTGGTCATATATTATAATGTACACGATTTTGATTGCGTTCTTTGCGTATTTCCAAACGGCGGTGGTTTTCAATTCCGAAGAAACCAGTAATAATCTGCGTAATGCCGGCGGTTATATTCCGGGCGTGCGTCCGGGGGAACAGACGGTCAGTTTCTTGGATTCTTTGGTGTCGCGGGTGACGGCGATTGGGGTGCTGTATTTGATTGTGGTGTGCGTTGTGCCCATCATATTGAATACGCATTTCGGTATGCCATTGGTCATCGGTGGAACTAGTGTGTTAATCGTTGCGGGTGTTGTTTTGGACACCATGAACCAGGTGCAATCGTACTTGGTCGCCAAACAATATCATGGTGTCGTTGGCGCCGCCGCAAAGAAAGGGCGTTTCCGCAACTGATGTTCGGTTGATGTGAAACAAAGGTTTGACTTTTGCAATAATTTATATAGAATTATGTGGCAAAAGTTAAAAGAAAAAATATAAAGGAAAAGTAAAAATGGCACGTATAGCAGGTGTAAACATTCCGACGGAAAAACGTATCGAGGCCGCATTGCAATACATTCACGGCATCGGTCCGGCCAAGGCCGCCCAGGTTTGTAAGGCATTGAAGTTAAAAGATGGTCTGCGCGCAAAGGATTTGACCGACGAAGAAATTGTGAAGATTTCGAACTATATCGAACAAAATTTCAAGGTCGAAGGTGACGTTCGTCGCGAAGTCGCAATGAATATCAAGCGTTTGCAGGATTTGAAAACTTACCGTGGTATTCGGCATCGTAATCGTTTGCCGGTTCGTGGTCAACGGACACAAACGAATGCCCGCACGCGCAAGGGTAAACGCGTGGTGGTCGCGGGTTCTGCGGTCAAGGGTAAATAATCCCAATTGGGTAGAGATTAACACGATAGTTAATTGAAGACATCTAATAAAAGGAAAAAACAAAAATGGCAATAAATAAAAAGAAAGTTGTAAAGAAAGTTTCGCACGGTATCGCGCATGTCGTTGCGACGAATAATAACACACGTATCACAATCACCGACCAATCGGGTGCGGTTTTGACGTGGGCAACCGCGGGCGCAAATAATTTCAAGGGTGCGAAAAAATCGACCCCATATGCCGCAACGGTTGTTGCAGATGCGGTTGGTAAAAAGGTCGCCGAAATGGGTATGAAGACGGTTGACGTTCTTATGCGTAGTATTGGCCAGGGTCGTGAATCGGCGGTTCGTGGTTTGACAAATGCCGGCCTTGTGGTCCAAAGTATTACCGACACCACACGCATTCCGCACAATGGATGCCGCCCAAAGAAAGTTCGTCGTGTGTAATGTGTGGGCAATTATGGTAATTGAAACGCCCATTTGGGCGTTCTTTTAATCGAAAGGAAACATGGATATGAAAAACGATAAATCAAAAGTTAAAAAAATTATAGATTCTGTGTGGCCGGCAATTTTGGCGGCATTGGTAATTGGTGGTGCGATTGCAATCGCGAAAATCGTCGATGCTTATTCTAAAAATCGTCGTAGTGGCCATTCGGCGTTGAATGTGGTGCCGGCATCACACACGGTTTTGCCAAGTGCGGTTGAATTTGATCGTGCAAAACAATATGTTGCACAAATGAATGTGCAAAAACGTTCAAAATAAATGAAAAATGTAAGTGTTAGTGGTTTGTGAAAACGGCGTGAATTTCGCCGTTTTCTGCGGTGTTCCGGAGCGGACAAAAAGGTACGTTTATGTTCGTTTCAGAAAGCATAAAAACGCACAATAAAAAATCCCGGGAATCAGGGATTTTTAATTTTTGAAAAAATGCAAAAAATGGGTGGACATAAAGGTACCTTTTTGTTCATAATGGGATAGTGGTTAGTGGCTAGTAAAAAGGAGAAGAAATGAAAAAAATAATATTTGTAGTTTGTATGTTGTGTACAAGTGCGGCATTTGCGGCGAATGAAGAATCGGTTACGTCGCGTGAATACGTTGATGCCGGGTTGGCCGCGACCCAATCAACACTTACCACAACCGGTACGGGCGCAATGACATTTGATTCGTCTGAAACCGATGGTATTGGCCAAAAACCAATTTATAATCCGAATGGCGATTATGCCGCGCAACAAGATGCGTTGGTCAGTGCATCGACCGCCAATGCTGCCGTGCAAAACGCCATCGCCGCGGAGTTTGTCTGTATTGCATGGAAAAATGATGACCCGAACGATGAATGCTTGCTGGTTCAAATCAAAAACACAACCCCACGTCCCAGTGGAAAAAATTTGTTGGATCCATCGTTTATGGATAACTCAACGTATGATAGTTTGAACATTTATGGTGCTAGTTTTAATGCTGGGAGAATATTACCTACTGTGGGCGGAAAAACATATACACTATCTGCGACAGCGGTATACACAGGAACTTATTATTATTACATAAAAGGTTTACACCCCGATGGGACCAGTTTTATCCCACAGGGTGGACAATATATGTGGGCGTGTAGTGTCTCAGAATGTAACAATGGTGGTGAAAGGGAAAAAACGTTTACTTTCACTGCGGAATCAGATGCGGTATATGTAGTATATTTTGCTAATACACCTAGCAAAAGAAATCTTACATTAACTGAATATCAAATGGAAGAGGGCACAACGGCAACAGCCTATGAGCCGTATCAAAACCTGTACCTGCCGGCGGGACAATAGTTAGGGCTTAGGCCGCCTTTTTGGCGGGGTGCATAATTTCGACCGGGGGCTTTTTGCCGGAAACGACATCTTTATCTATCACGATTTCTGCAAGTTCCGGTTTGTCGGGTGCGTTGAACATTGGATCCAATAAAATCTTTTCCAAAATACTGCGCAGACCGCGTGCACCGGTTTTACGTGCCAATGCTAATCGCGCAATTTCACGCAGACCTTCCGGTTTTATCGTCAACTTTACGTTGTCCATACCCAACATTGCCGTGTACTGCTTTACAATTGCGTTTTTTGGTTCGGTCAAGATTTTTACCAATGCGTCTTCATCCAAGTCGGTCAAAGTTGCGACAACCGGCAATCGACCGACTAATTCCGGAATGATTCCGAATTTTACCAAATCTTCGGGTTGAACGTCGGGAATGTAATTGTGCTTCTCGCGGTCTTTTTTTGACGCGACATTGGCACCAAAACCAATGCCCGCGCGTTCGCATTTGCGATTCGCAATAACACGATTCAGACCATCAAATGCACCGCCACATATAAATAATATCTTGGATGTATCAAGACGGACCGTGGCTTCGCCCGGGTGTTTACGCCCCGCACCGCCCGCAGAAACATTTGCGATGGTGCCTTCGACCAATTTCAACAGTGCCTGTTGCACACCTTCGCCGGAAACATCGCGCGTCAGTGACGGGTTTTCCGATTTACGTGCAATCTTGTCAATTTCGTCGATATAGACAATTCCACGTTGGGCCTTTTCAACATCAAAATTCGCATTGTGTAATAATTGGGTCAGGACGCTTTCGACATCGTCGCCTACATATCCGGCCTCGGTCAAAGTCGTTGCGTCTGCAATAGCGAATGGCACATCCAAAATGCGTGCCAATGTTTGTGCAAACAATGTTTTGCCGGTTCCGGTTGGACCAATCAGCAATACGTTAGATTTTTGAATTTCTACATTTGAATTCAATGTAACATTATGGCGTTTGTAGTGATTATACACTGCCACCGCAAGCGTACGTTTCGCGTCGGTTTGCCCGATGATATATTCATCCAAGAAATTATAAATCTGGGATGGGGTGGGCAATTTTGCGGCATCTTGGGTTACTTCGGTTCGCATGTCGTCGGCCATAATGTCGTTGCACAGTGCGATGCATTCGTCGCAGATGCAGACGTTGCGACCACTGACCAATTTTTTAACCTCGTACACGGCTTTGCCACAGAAACTGCAAAACTGGTTAGATTCTTTTGTTTCGGGTGTTTTTTTATCGTCGCTCATTTTATCACGTCCATAAATTATTTTCTTGTAAGTATATTGTCGATCAGACCGAATTCTTTTGCCGCCGCCGGGTCCATCCAATTATTACGTTCCATTGCCGCATGCAGTTCTTTTTCTTTACGTCCCGTAAATTCGGCCATTTGATGAATAATGTTCGTTTTTATTTTCTGCATTTGGTTCATTTCGATTTCCATATCAGTTGCCTGGCCCCGCATGCCGCCAAGGGGTTGATGAATCATAATTTCTGTATTGGGCAGGGCGAAACGTTTTCCCTTTTCCCCCGCGGCCAACAGCACGGACGCCATAGACGCAACCATACCCATACCAATCGTCGAAACCGGCGATTTAATGTATTGCATAGTGTCCATAATTGCCCAACCGGCCGAAATGTCGCCGCCCGGACTGTTGATATACAATGAAATATCTGCATTCGGATTTTCAGATTCCAAAAACAGCAACTGGGCCACGACGGCGTTCGCCATTTGTGGTTCAATGTCGCCGTTTATCATAACTATGCGGTCCCGCAATAGGCGCGAATAAATGTCAAAAGACCGTTCGCCGCGTGGGGATTCTTCAATTACAACAGGTATCAGTGACATAATAAATCCTTATATTTTTTCCTATATTATACCATACGAAATTCCGGTTCGCAAATGCGGGACCTTATTTTGCAACAACAACCATCGCCGTTCGCAATACATTTTCGCCGAACATGTATCCCGGTTGCATTTCTTCGATAATTGTGTTTGGTGCAACGTTTTCCGGTGCCGGTGCAACCTGGATCGCATTGTGCAGGGCGGGGTTCATTGTTGCACCGATGGATTCTATCTTGGTGATCCCGATTTGCTTAAATGCGGATTCCATTGCGCGCGCCAACGATTGAATGCCGGTGTCGTCCGGTGCATGCTTTAATGCCGCGTCGACCGCGTCGGCCACAGGCAGAATTTTTTCCGCCACAGACATTGCACGTGCGCGGGCACGCGATTCAGAATCTAATATCGCGCGGCGCCGTGTGTTTTCCAATTCGGCCGCCGTGCGCAAGTATTTGTCGTTTAGTGTTGCCAATTTTTCGTTTAATTCCGCAATCGCCGGATTTTCGGCCATGGCCGATTCGGTTTCCGCGGGTTTTGTGGCATCGTTTAATGATACAGATTCGACTTTTACTTCATCCATATTGTGTCTCTTTTTTATTTTGCACTTTGTATTATAGGTACGAATTCATCAATTTTCAAGGATGCGCCCCCAACTAAAACGCCGTGCACGTTTTCTATGGCGACTATGTTCGATACATTTGCGACATTTACACTGGCACCGTACAGTATTGGTGTGCCGTCCAATCCCATATAAGATAAAGTGTTTGCAATAACGCGGTGAGCGGTGGCAATGTCTTCGGCGGTCGGTGTAATACCGGCGCCAATGGCCCAACGTGGTTCGTATGCAATTATTATGTCATCGTGTACATCCGCGGGTACCGATTCGCGTACGCCCGATTCGATTATATCCAATGTTTTGCCGGCACGTTTTTCGTCCATTGTTTCGCCAACACATATTATTGGTGTAAGACCGTTTGCCAATGCCATTTCCGCCTTGGCCCGAACAATGTCGTTCGTTTCGTCGTGGTACATACGGCGTTCGCTGTGTCCGACAATAACATACTTTGCACCCGATTCGGTAATCATAGCACCCGAAACTTCGCCGGTATATGCACCACGCGCATGGGTGCTGATGTCTTGGGCGCCAATGGATACTCTATTGGTTCCCTGGCGCAGCATTGTAAAAGGTACGCACAAAATAACCCGGTTTTCTGTACTTGTTCCGTCGATTGCGCTAATCATTTTGTCCAGATCCGCACGCGACCCGTTCATTTTCCAATTTCCTGCAATAATTTTCATAATTTCTCCTTTTTTCGATTGCATTTTTGTTAAAAGTTCTGCTAATGTTATCGCAAAAGGTGGAAAAATGCTAGAATATTTACGTAATGCGGCAGATAAACCTGTGGCGAAGTTTTTGATGGGGATTTTAATTTTTTCGTTCGTTGGTTGGGGCGTGGCCGAATGGGTGTTTGGTTTGACGTCTTCGGACACGACGCTTTTGCAGATTGACGGGGAAAAGATATCGGTGAATCAGTACACGGCGATGCGTTCGAATGAATTGTCGGGAATGCCGCGTGCAGAACAGAAACGTTTGTATACCGACCCGGTTGCGATGGCGGATTTCCAAAATGGGGTTGTGAAACGGATTGCTTCTGTGAAGCGTTTGGAACATCATGCGCGTGATTTGGGGTATGTGGTGTCTGACCGATTCGTTGCAAATCAAATTCGCAGTGTTCCGCAATTCCAGGCAAATGGGAAATTTTCGACGGCAACATTTGATGTTGTGTTGCGAAATTCGGGCCTAAGCGAATCGGACGTGGCAAACGATTTTCGTATGCGCCGGTTGAACGAGATGGTTCAAACGCCGGTTGTAACCCGGGCGAATGTTCCGCAATTTGTGGCCGATGCAACGTATAATTCGCGGAATGCATCGCGCAATTTGGATATGGCCACGGTAAAGTTGTCTGAATTTAGGGTTGGTACCCCAACGGAAGAAGAATTACGCGCTTTTTATGCACAAAATCCGCATCGTGTGGCGGAAAGTCGCGCTGTATCGTACGTTATGTTGCCGGTCCAGATGGATAAACCGGACGAGTATGAAAAGAACCTGAAAATTGCCCAGGCAATAGAAGATGATGTTATTGGTGGTGAATCTTTTGAAGCGGTGGCCAAAAAACATAATGCGAAATATGTTCACTATGATAATGTCGCGCGTGAAAAGTTGCCGGATGACAAGTTGTTTGATGATGCATTGGTATCAAAAATCTTTAATATGGATTCCGGAATTGAAAGCGAACTTATTGAATCCAAAGACGGGTTTGTAATCGTGCGTGTCGATTCGGTTGTGCCGGAACATGATGCGGAATTCGATTCGGTCAAGAAAGATTTAACGGCCGAATGGACCAATGCAGAAAGGCGGAAACAGGCATACGTGCGCGCAAATGAATTATTGGTTGGTTTAAATAATGGTGGTAAATTGCCGGGTGCGAAGTCTGTGACGGTTTCACGGACGGATGGCGCACCAATGCCGGTGTTGGTTGCGGCATTCAAAAATGCGGTGGGTGAAAATTCTATTGTTGAATCGCCGGATGCGTTTTATGTTGTACATGTCGCGGGCGAAAAGTTGCCGGCGGCGGATGCCAAGAAATTGGCCGCGATTAAGCAAGAGGTTGAAAATATGTCTGCACGGCATATAGAGTCAGATTATAATTCGTACCTTGAACGTAAATATCCGGTAAAGATAAACGAAAAGACGTATAACCGATTCGTGAAATAATGTTTAGCCGTCCGATTGGGCGGATTTTTTAATGCGAAAAACACATAGGAAAAAATTTGTCAATAGTGCTTGACAATGATTTTTTTGTGTCTATAATGATTGACGAATAACCAAAAGGGTCAAATATGAAAAAAACAATTTTAACATCATTGTTTGCCGGAATGGTTTGCGTTGCGGCGAATGCGTCTGACGGTGGTTTGTATACCGAGACAGAAACATACACAAACAGTGTTCGTTATAATACGAATGTTGTTATGTATGCGCCGGTTGAACAGCCACGTCGTGCGGTTGCATATACTTGCAATTCTTGTGCGCAACCGGTTCGTGTTAAAACACATACTGAAGTTATTGACCATTACCAAGTGTATCGTCCTGTGACGGTTTATGAACCGGCGGGTACATATGCCGAACGTCGTGTGGTTCGTAACAACACTTGCAATCGTTGTGATTACTAAGTGTTAGTGTAAGTCCCGCATGCGCCAAGGCTACGGCGAGGCAGGGGTTAGTGAAAACGGCGCGATTGCGCCGTTTTTTGTGGTGTTATTCCCCCCCACACTAACACTAACCACACTTTTCCCTTTTATTCACCTTTAATTTATGATACAATTTGTCTGATAGAGAGATGAGGGTTTATCATTATTTCTTGTTCGGTTTGGTTTGCGCGGCGTTTGTTTCGCCGGGGGGGGCCAATGTTGCAACGACGGCTGGTTCTAATCTGACCGCTTATAATGGTACGGGTGCAACCAACAACAACAAATGGAATACCATGATGAACGCGCGCGGCGGTATGAGTGAAACCGCGGCGACGGCGAATTTCGGAAATTGTAATGCGGTTGTGTTGCGGTGTGCCACGCCAAAGTGTACGAATGGCGCATGTTATGATATGTCTGTGGCGCGGCCGATTGTTGCGGGGTGTGTGAATTCCAATTCTTCGTGTAAGAAGCATGGCGATGAACTGATAGATTACATAACGGCGCAAATTGTGGCGCAATCCAACGCGAAACAGCAAGAACAGCAAAATGCCGTCGCTATTGCCCAGGCACAAGCCCAGGCCCAGGCCGCTGCGGCATCGGCCGCCGCTGAACAATCGAATGCCCAAATGCAACAGATGCAACAGCAAATGGCCGAGATGCAGCAACAGATGGCGGAATCTATGGCCAATATGCAGGCGCAAATGGCGGCGCAAAGCGAATCGCAATCTGTGCAGATTCAAAATGCATTGGAAGAACAACGGAATTCTTATTCGACGGCGGTCGCGTCCGATTCGGCCACGGGGGGTGGAAATGAAATAGATCCGGCCGCGTTAGAGGGTTTGACGGTGGCGGAACAGTTGGCAATAAAAAATGGCGTCAGTCCGGATTTGTTGGTGCGCGAACAGGTCGCCGGAAAGATTGAAACGGCCATAGATAATGCGACGGTCGAAATGAAAAAGTTAAAAGAAGTTTTGGACCGATTGTTGGAATATGGCGGATGCGACAGTGCCGCAAATAACTGTACCGGCCCAAAGCGCGTAAAAAAATTCAAAGATTTGGCGAATGAATTCTTTGACCCGTACGAAGCGGTCGTTGACGATATGTACGAAGCGTTAATGTTGGCCATGACCGTCGGTATAGATGTAAGCGACGTTATAATGTTGTTGTCTGATTCTTGCAATATGTGGGGCAAGTATATGTGCGGCACGTGCGATAAGGATAGACAAGAAACTGATGCTGGTGGTGGTGTAAGTGTGTGTGAATGTAACGAAACTGCCAAAGGTAAAAAAAATTGCTATTGGCGTGTTGCGTTTGAAAAAGATACTGGTAAAGTTGCCAAGAATCAACCGCATTGTCGTTTAATGGGGATATTGGATGACAAGGCCGATGTGCAACGTGAATGGATTGACGCAAATACCGGAATGACCGGTTCGGTCCAGGTTGCATGTGCGTCGGACTTTATTGGCTCGGTTGGAATTTTCCGTGGTCGTCGTAAAAATGCCGACGCCGACGTGGAAATGTTGCGCGATTTGGTTGCCCAAGATTCATCGACAACATGCAGTGCAAAGGATACCAAGAATATGACAGAAAAGGAAATCAGAGAAAATTGCGGAATGAATGCATGCATGGTTGCGACTGATTCAAATGAAAGAAAAGCATTAGAGGCCGCATTCAGAAGTAGAAAGTTGGATAGTAAGAATTTATGTTATGATAACAAGACTTCCAGTTTAAATAATTTGCCATTTACTTATATAACCCCTGGGGATTGGTGTTCTCAATATACCGCTAGCGATCGTTGTGAAGCAAAGGGCGCAGGTAAGTGCGAGTGGGTAAATTATAAATGTGTTTCGACAAGTAAAAAAGTTTGTAGTTCTGGTTATAGGTTGGATTCTAATGGTAATTGTGTTGAAGCTTCGAATTTTATTGGGCCACCGACCGAGGCGGATTGGCTTTCAAATTATGAAAAAAAGAATGAGGCTAAATCGGCAAAGTCTGATTTTAGTGAATATGGGAAAGATATGACGACGTGCTTGAATCAAAAGACTAAAGAAGAAGGGTTACCTCTTTATGAGGCTCTGCGTGCGTGTAATAGGTAATATTATGGTGTTGAAGCGAATGAAAATCTTTAATGTGTTATTTTTTATGGCGATGGTTTTTGCGCCGGTCATGGTGCATGCCGAGTATGAGTATTGCTCACATTTTAATCCGGCCTATGCATTGTGTACTGTGCATTCGCATAATATTGGTGCTGTGTACGAAAATGCACCGGCGAATCCAGAACTTGCGGACGAGATTAACACTATGAACGAAGTTATTGGTATGAAAACAACGATTATTGCACGTCAGATAAAACAGCAATACGATACTTTGAATGCGATGGTAAAGCGTTTCAAAACTCAATTGGAAAAGGCGGTATTAACTAGCAAGATGGAAATCTTGACCGGGAATACGTCCGCTTCTAATTCTGGGGGGGGCAAATCGGGAGCGGCGTCTAATGATGGCCTGGCCACCGCCGAAGATTGTTACCAGGTCAGCCAGGAAAATGCCTATGATTGTGTTGCGCGTAACCTGACCAAGATTTCCCAAGCCGCAGAAAAAGATATTACCAACGCACGAAAGCAGTTGGAAGATGATTTCGCAGTTATGGACGGGTACGAGATGTGCGGCAGTTCCAAGGCGGGTACGTGTAAAGACGACACAGCTGATTGTAGCGACTATGACGTAAGAAATATGAATCGGACAACAATACAATCGTGTGTCAAAAATTTGCAATTAAAGGTCAGAAACGCCAAATCGAAATTTGACCGTGAAAATCGTTCTGGCGGCTGGGGCCGGTACCAGTAATATGTTTTTCGGATGTGTTCGCATCCGTTTTTTATTCCAGACTAGATAGTTCCCCTCCTGCGGAGGGAAGACGATTTGCACTCGTGCTTGACTTTCAGAAAAAAATGCTATAGAATCTGCGGGCGCGTACGAAAATATGCGCGGCCGATTGGCGAAAATGATAAACTAAGCCTAAAAGGAAATTAAAATGATTGAAAAAAATTGGATGACTTTAATAAAGCCAAAAAAACTGAATATTGTCCCAGACGAACACAATCCAAATATGGCCACGTTGGTTGCCGAACCGTTGGAAAAGGGTTTCGGTTTGACGTTGGGAACGGCGTTGCGTCGTGTGCTGTTGTCTTCGCTTCAGGGATGTGCGCCACTGTATGTTAAAATCGATGGCGTTCAACACGAATTTTCCAGTATCCAGGGCGTCCATGAAGACGTTGCGGATATATTGCTGAATCTGAAAGGTGTTTATTTCAAGGCCAATGCCGACGGTGTACACAAGGCGACGTTGCATGTGTCTGGCCCGGCGGTGGTCAAGGCATCTATGATTGAATGTCCGTCCGCGATAGAGGTTATGAATCCGGATGCAGAAATTTGCACTTTGGATAAAGGTGCAGAATTTGATATGGAAATCACGTTGGGTACGGGACGCGGCTATGTTCCGGCGACGGCGCATGCCGATGGGTTGCCGTTGGGTGTGATTCCGGTTGATTCTATATTCTCGCCGATTTTGAATGTGGCAAGTAATGTTTCGGAAACACGTTTTGGCCAATCGACAGACTATGATAAATTGGAATTGACCGTGAAAACAAACGGCAGTGTTACACCCGAAGATGCGATTGCGTTTGCCGCGCGTATTCTGACGGACCAATTGACATTGTTCATCAACTTTGAAGATCCAACGCAAATCAACGCGCCGGCCGAAGAAGAAGCGGCCAAAGATGCGTTGCAATTTGATCCGAAATTGTTGAAGCGCGTTGATGAATTGGAATTGTCTGTTCGTGCAAATAATTGTTTGAAGAACGACAAAATTAACTGGCTTGGTGAATTGGTCCAAAAGACCGAAGCCGATATGTTAAAGACCCCGAACTTTGGTCGCAAATCGTTGAATGAAATCAAAATCCAACTGGAAGCGATGGGGTTGGGCCTTGGGATGGAGGTTCCGGGTTGGCCGCCAGAAAATATTGCGGAATTGGCAAAGAAATACGAGGATCCTTACAAGTAAGGAAGTTTGTCGGCAAGTTTTCTTGCGCATATGCAAGGAGATTGTAGAAAAAATGCGTGTTGCTGGGGTATAAAAATCTTAGGACACGAAAATTTGGTGAAATCCCACCCGTAAAAAGGGCAGGGCGGAAACAAAATAAAGGAGTACCGATATGAGACACCAAAAAGCAGGTCGCACTTTTAATCGCGACACAAATGCACGCAAGGCTTTGTTTATTGGCCTGGCGAAAAACCTGATTGAAAAAGAACAAATCAAAACTACGTTGCCAAAGGCCAAAGATCTGCGCGGTGTCGTGGAAAAATTGGTCACTCGTGCCAAGGTAGATACCGTTGCCAACCGTCGTTTGGTTGCGTCTGAATTGGGCAATGCGGGGGATGCCGCGGTGAAAAAATTGTTCACTGTGTTGGGCCCGCGCTATGCCAAACGTCCGGGCGGATATACACGTGTGTTAAAGGCCGGATTCCGTTATGGTGATGCGGCACCGATGGCGATTATCGAATTTGTTGATCGTGATGTGAATGCCAAGAAATCGGCACCCAAGGCCGATGTTGCGGCGGCCGCGGCCAAGGAAGAAGTTGCAACCGAAGCCACACCGAAAAAAACAACACGTGCGCCAAAGGCCGAAAAGCCGGCGGCCAAGAAATCCGCGGTAAAAGAACCGGCGGCAAAAAAAGCCACAGCGGCGAAAAAGACCGTTGCGGTAAAACGTCGTGCCACCGGGAAATAACTATTAGTGTAAGTGTCCGTCACGACCGCGGCGCGGTAATGCCGCGACGGGTGTTAGTGGTTAGTGTTAGTGTCCCCGCCTTTATGGCGGGGTTTATGTGTTTTGGAACAATCCAAATAATGGGATTGTGAAAATTGCCCGCGGATGCGGGCAATTTTACATTTTGATAGTATCTGTCTTGGTAGTTGGTTCTTGGAATTCTGTGCAATATGTTCCGTGATAAACTTCCGCCTTAAGTTTCTTGATTTTACCTTGTACGGCCCTGCCGCCATCGTATTTTTCTTTTCGATTAGTTTTTTTATAATCGTCATAAATTACAGTGTTTTCCGTAGAAAGGTTTGTTCCGTCGGCAAGAGTTATACCTGCATCTCCTTTTAATTTTTTTGCTTCTACTGTGGTTATAATTTTATCCAAATTTTTGCACAATGTCGAAACGCTTGTTACGTTACAAGTGTTGGTTTCGGAGCTGTACGCGGAAGTTATCGTTATTGAACCTATCATATTACCTTCGTTATCTGTTTGGATAAATTCACTTTTACTTTTTGTTATTGCATCAAGTTTTTTGGTGATGTCTGCACCCTTGATAACAATCGCTAAACCGTTATCGTTTAATCCCATTTCATCGTCCCCTGTAAATATATTTCCCAATGCGCCTTCGGTGCCGTATTCTGTACAAATTGGTTCTCCGGTTTCTGGGACCGCGTCATAGTGTTTGCATATAGCCGCATCTTGATCATTCGCAATTGCCGCACAGAGCATAGATTTAACATCATCATTTTGATCTTCTACTGCTTTTGCAACCAATGTGTCCAAACGTTTACGATAATTTAAATATGCTTGATCTAATGCAGAATTAAATACCATTAGGTTATAAGAATCTAACAGGTGCGGGAAACGCGCTTTATCGTCTTGCGATTTATCTTGGGTTTGAGTTGCACTTTTTGTACGTGAATAACGCCAATCTCCGCTGCGCCCTTCGACACACATTTTAATGGTTGGATCTTGGGCGATAGTTGCCAGTTTTTGTTTCGCTTTATTGGCAACGGTGTTTATGTTGGCATATACACGTTGTTCTGTTGCATCTTGGTCTGTCAACTGGGACAAAATTTCATTGGATCTTGACGAACCATCTGTTCGAATTACTTTGTACGCATCTATGTCAATATCTGTATAGTCGTCTTTCATCTGTAATAGACCAAAGTTTACCAGTCCTTCGATAACCGTGTTGCCATTGTTGGTTTTATAACTTAACAAAGAATCTGTGCCGATAATTTCGTCATCAGTAAATGCGTCGCATTCGGACAGACTGCCACAGACTTCAATAACTTTCGATTGCACGGCTTTTTGGCACGATGCCAATAAATTGTTGTCTATGTTAAGGAAAATACCCTGGGCGATTTGTGACAGTTGATTTAATACATCCTTTTCACCGGTTCTATCAACATCGCCCTCTTTATACTGGCATCCGATCAGTTTTTCGGGCGGGCATAAACGTACGATTGTGTCTGTGTCTAAACCTACGCATTGCGTATAATCTTTGCCACAACGGTCTTCGGATGTAAGGCATTGTTTGAACTCTTTGGTGCACGAATCAACACGCATAGATGCAAGACGTGCCTTTACATAATCCCATAAATTTGGAACCGCCGCATCACACGGATCGATTTGCACTTTGCATAAATTGCGCAGTGTTTCGGGGCGTGTCAAACACATATCGTATGAACCATCGGGGTCGTTCGGGTCCATATTTTCTTTACATGCCTTTTGGAAACAGTCTGAAACCGTTGAAACACACGATGTGCGCAGGTTCGATTCCGCCATCAATTCGGCCGATTTTACCTGGGGCGCGACTTCACGCAAGAATGTATCCCATACTTGGTCGCGAACATTTACGCACTGTTTTGTTACGGTCATACACAGCGGCTTTTTTGATTCCAATGCATCGTACGTCCATGCCGCAATTTCTATGGTTGTGGTTGCACCCTTGATTTTTGTTTGTTTTGGGGCCTTGGTTTTTGATTTGCCATTTGCATCTTTGTTCGATGACAATAATGTGTCGCGTGTGGTTTGTTGTGTTACGCAACCGGTAAAATCTTCGCCGCATCCACCGGTTGTTTGCATACATTTTTTGAATTCGATTGTGCATTGCCCAAGGTCGTATTTATTCGCACTGCGATACTGTTCCAATGCGGCTTCGCGCATGGCACTTTGGGCGGCGGCCAATTTTTGTGCGCTTTGCGTGCGTTGTTGGCGCAGGCTGTTTTCATACGCGGTGCAATCAGAACGCACACGTTGTTGATACATCAATTCCATCATCTTTGATTGAGATTTGCATTCGGTGATTTGTGCATTGCACAATTTCGCCGATGCACGATACAGCGCGTCGCCGGTTTTGTTCGCGACAGATGTTCCGTCGGACGCCAAAGAAAACATATCTTCGACATCGGCGTCGGAATCAAAATCAACCATGTTCCATGCCGACAAATCCAAAGACTTACGTTTTGATTTTGACGATGCAGATTCTTTTTCTATGCTGCCTGTGATTTCTTTGGTTTTGGCCATAACTGCGTCGGCATCGTCGCCCATTTCGATTCGTTCAACACCAACCGTCGCCATTTGATAAGATTGTTCGTCCAAACTTTGAATTTCGGCCAAAATCGAATCGTATTCGGCGTTTTTATCACTGCAAATGCAACGGCCGCCATTCGCGTTGTCCAGCATACAGAAAGAATCCATACAACCACTGAATTTATTCCAACATTCTTCATCAACCACAGTGTTTTGATTCGCGGCCGCAACCTTGGTCCCGGTGCTGATTACGCTTTGTTTTGCCGCACGCGCCGCAGTTTGTTTTTTGGTGTCTGATGTCCCTTGCGGTGCCAATACTCCACGTCGAGTAACGACACTGGGGGCAGTATTGGCCGCAGTTGGTGCCTGCACTGCGTTTGTTCCACTGCGCGTAACAACTGGCGTTGCACTGCGTGCCGCGCGTACTGCGGTGGTTGAACCACCAAGTGTTCCACCAGTAGATTTACTGCTGTTAGTATTACCTGTATTCGTATTATTGCTACGTGTGATACCGCGTGCAGTTGCGCCGTATGCATCGAATCCGCCAATTAAAAATGCCAAAATTAAAAGTAAATTTTTCAATGAAACTCTCCCTATTATCTTTTTTATTTTATCACAATTTGCCACCACGAACAAGAAATAAAAATGCAAATGCGCAATAAAAAACTGCCCGTGGGAAACCGGGCAGAGGAGGATACACAATGAAAAAACTTTCCTATTCAAGTCGTATCGGACATGTATTCACGTCCAGATACTGCCGCGCCTTTTGCAAACTTGGACGACATTCGTTTATTGCCGTTTGATATTTGCACGCATTTGAAACCTGCATAGACCGTGGCGTGTATATAACCTTGGCCGAATTACACTCGTTTGCGTTGGTTATCGGTTTGCACGCGTCAATCCATTCGCTGCAATCGGAAACTGATGGTATTGGCGTGTCGGGTACAACCGGCGTCATAAGGCATTCGCCATTCGATTGCGCCACCCCAAGGTTCGCGATACATGCACTGCCCGATGGTGTACAGGCATTTTGAATCAACGTCGTACTGGACAAATTGCCCGGGCGATAATTGAATTGGGCCGCACGACATTCATCCAAATCCGTGAACAATGCGCATGTCAATTGCCAATTATCACAATTCGTGACAACCGCAGTTGGTGCCAATGTTGCCGGTAAATTCAATGCCCATTTGACATAGAAGTCACGCAGACGATCGATTGTGTACGATTTTCCAAATGCGACCTTGGCCAATCCGTCCGCCACGCGACAGTTAATATTGTTGCGTTCAACAAATGCGGTAATTGCCGTTGCGGTACCGCCCGCCGCCGCGCCAATACCCGCGCCCGCCAGCGTTGTTTTCAAACGATTGGATTTTTCGCCTTCCAATATATCCAGTGAATTGAATATGCGTCCAAGTTCGGCAAGTTCGGCCTCAAATTCGGCCTTTGGTATACAGTTGTTTCCGGTTCCTTTGCAGTACACACCGGTACCATCACGACGTGCCTTGTTCAATTCAACAAAGGTGCAATATTCCATCGCGTCTTTTACCCTTGCAGATTGTTGTTCCAAGAATTCTTTCAGTGGTGCCTGCATGGCCGCAATAAGTTTGTTAAACTGTTCTTCGGTCATACACAGGTTGTCGCATTGTTGTTGCAATTTTTCAATGCTAAAATCGGCCTTAAGTTCGACAAGAATATTCGTCTTGCTTTCGCAATCATTTACCGCGCCTTTACCCATTTGCCACAGGTCATAAAGTTCGATAATTTCGTTGCATAGACCAATCGACATTGTTTTGTCCGTACTTGTCATTTGAGTATCAAGGTATTTGTTTAAATAACCAACCTTTTGGCCGTCTTGAATCTTTTTCAACAGGTTGTCGCGCATAGATGCGTTGCTGCAATCGAATTTACGATCGCCATGGCCCACTGCGGCACCAATTCCCGCCCCAAGCAAGGTTCCGCCACCAATACCAACAACCGCGGCTGTTTTGGTGTCGTTCATAAGCGAGAATCCAAACAAATCTTTGTTGCATGTGAATGTTGAACCGGTGGCCTGCCATACTTCGGCGAGGCTTTCATCACCGATTGCGCCAAATAACCAACTGTTTTTAATTGGTGTGTCTTTGTTGTATGCCGCGACACGCAACAGACATTGGGCATTTTCAGCATCCCAACGTGCATAGTACCCACGATTGCCATCGATACCGGTCCGATTAACCTGGGGCCCCAATGGGTTCGCCTTGGATAATGAATTATTCATTTGGCTGTTGTACGCACCGACCTGTTGCGCATATTCAGATGTCACGTTGTTCGATGTAGACACCGCATTGAACGCCGCACCGTACGTATTGCGATCCAACAACAGACAAGTATTTTCTGCCTGGGTCGGGGTCAGGCCTGTTTGGGCCAACACAAAACGGTAATATTCCGGTTGCACCTTACGTGCGTTGAAATCAAGCCACACGTCGGATGTAGATGCATAAACATTTTGGCAATTACGACGCACAGTAGACACACAATGTTCAACCTGGGTCAAACAAAGCCCCATACCGTTTACAATCGAATTACGCAAATCTTCGTTGAACAGAGAATTTATACCATTCGGTAATGCGCCACCATTAACGCATCCTAAAACATCATTCATACAGTTTTCAACCGTATATGAAGAATTCGCAACACCGCCATCCGGGCATCCAGGATCAACCGGAGTATCGGGCTCTGGGTCCGGATTTGGATTTGGATTCGGATTTGGATTGGGGTTCGGGTTAGGGTTAGGATTCGGATTGGGGGTTGGTGTCGGATTTATCTCGCTGCTGGGGACGGTCATATTACCCGTGGCACTGACCGGCAAAACCGGAATAGATGGCATACGTGCCGTTGCCACTGTGCCGCGACCACGCGTTGCAGGGGCGGTGCGCGCATCACCAAAAGAAGCCCCAGAAACCAATACTAACGCCAGGCAAACCGCGCCATTCGTTAAACTATACAGCAATTTTTGCATAAAATACTCCCTCTGTTTATACCCTGCATTATACCACACAAAAGGCATATAAAAAAGTTTTTTTTATACTTTTTTATAAAATTTTTCCATATAGATAATTATATAAATATATTGACAGATTGTAAAAAATGTCTATAATAATTGTCGATGGCAACAAATGCGAAAGAATTTTTTACTAAATTTGGGCGTCCATTTTGGTGGACGGTGGCCTATGTGTTTGTGGTGTGGGCGGTTCTGCGCGGATTGTTTAATTTTAATCTGTTTTCGTGGGCAGATTTGGTGCGCCTTGCGCATGTGGAATTACATGGTTTTGCGGGTTTTGTTTTTGGAATTTTGATTTTGGCGGCGGTGCCACTTTATATTGCAACAACTGTTTTAACCGTGCGCAAGGGCGAAACACCGGTCAAACTCCCAATGCCAAATTGTTTTACCCTGCCGGCAAAAAAAACAGAAGTTGCCCCAAAACCATTGGTTGTGGAACAAGAATCGTTGCCGGAATTATCGCACGCCGTTCCGCCGGAAATGCGCGAAAGTTTTTTGCGGGCACACAGAAATTATGGTGTGCGGCAAAGATCGGTTTTTAACAGAATGCCAATGAGTGGTGGCGAAAATGTTTCGCCGGCCCCGGTGGTCGCGTCAAATGCGCCAACCAATGATTTTGTGCCGATTATGGACACGCGAACGGATAATACGGTTGCGTCGGCGATTGCACCAAATGCCGTGGCATCCGATGTCAATACGGGTACAGATGCGTCGGACACTTTGTTCCCAATCCCCGAAGATTTTGATGTACCGGCAACAAATTCAGAACCGCAATTTTCCGATGTTCCGGTGTTTTCAGAAATAAATTTTGGTGATGACGGCGACGATGATGCGGAAGATTCTGAGCCGGCCGACAATAATGAAAAATCCCGGCCAACAACTAACACAATGGAACAAATATGCGAACTTGTAAAAGGTTCTGGATTAAATGCAAAGGCAGATGGTGATTTGGTTGTTTCAGATGCCGCAGTAATTGCGTTGCACGATGATGCGGATTTTTGGGTTGCGGACGAACTTGATTGGTTCGCGTCGGGCAAACAAAAGCCTTCGCCAATTGTTGCGTTGTTGGATGCGTGCAAAGACACAGATAAAAAGCCGGTTCTGTTTTTGGCCGAATGTAATATAATGGATTTTGAAAAATTGGCACCAAAGTGGCGTGCCAAAGGAATCGCGGTTGTCCAATCGCGCGATGATTTAGTGAAAGCGGTTAGTGGCAACGATTAGTGCAAATTATTGGTATTTGCAACCGTACCTTAGGACATTGTTTTTATCCATCCTGTATATTGCCGTGGTACTTGTGATTGTGCGATTACCCCATGGCGAATCAATCAAACCTTTGCAGGCTTCTTCGGCTTTTTGTGCACATGCGGCAATACACTGTCTGTCTTCTTTAGCGCCAGGAAATGGTCGACCTTCAATTTCATTTTTGTTTTGATCTACAATTTCAGTATATTTTTCGATTTTGTTGCATATATTATCGCAGCTTTGTGGATTGGTTTCCGGTTTCCATTTATCAACGGGGTAGACCTTATCGTTTACATCTTTAAACGTATGCCATCCTGTTTCATTTTGTTTTGTTCCGCTTCTTTTTTTACATATAAAATTGTTGTTTTCTATAAACGGATCAACCTCGTATTCGCCAACGGTTACGCCATCTTTCAGAAGTACAGGTGTCGAATTGTTAAGTCGGCAGGTGTCGTACAGTACTTTTTTACCTTTTATAAATTCCGCGGTATTTTGATCACAATTTGCCAAACTGATTGGTTGATTTATAACAATGTTTTTTGCCAAAGATTCAAAATTTAAATTACATTTACCTGAACTGGATTTAGATGCGGTCGAATAAGTAGTCGTTGTTGTTGTATTCGTACCGACTATATTTTCATTTTTTTTTTTGATGTATTTGACGTATCTATATTGACCGAACTATTCATTTTCATTTTAGATAATTCATAGTCTACCTTGAGCCCATCAAAAGACACTTTGCACATTGTGTTATACCGTGCGGTAATAGTTTTGTTTGTTGCGCTAAGTACTTGTTGACCACATGTAATATTTTCTATGATTAACGGTTCGCCTGAATTGTCCAAGAATTTTTTTGATGCTTCTGCCCAAGTAATTGTTATGTTTTCATCTATACAGAAACCTTTATATTCTCCCCCCACAGACGCAGCCAATTTCATACAATCGGTGAGTTCGGGGCATTCAAGTTTTACTTCTTGATTGTTGTCTGCTGTTTTTTTCAGGTCGGATACGGTATGTGTCTGTGGCTTACACTTTTTGGCGCTAATAGTGCATTTTGTTCCTGGCAACATTTTTGCTATGCTTATAACATTGAAATTATTTATTTCTGCTGTGCCTGTATTACTGTCGCATTTGATGGCCAGTTCATGCCTTGCCAGTTGAGATGCGGGGATTTCGCTGTCGGTTGCACCAACTTGCAGTTTAAAAAGAGGTATAAAGTCATTGTTTCCTATACATTGATTGTTTTCCCATTTATTAGATTTTGCAAGACAGTCGTCGACATTCTGACACTGCATTGTGACAGATTGCATGCTTGAAAGTTCTTTTGCGGTTTTCTTTAAAGGACTGCATGTTGGAACTTTGGAAGTAATGGTGCATTCTGTATTTCCAGGAATCTTTTTTAACAACAGATTGCCCTGTTTAGTTGTTTTTGTGTCTTTGTTTTTATACTTGCAACTTAGGCTGCCTTGTATTGGGGTGTTGGCACTGGTTAATGGTGTTATGTTAATATCCACTACTGATGATTCTTTTTCTGGATCTTTGGTGTTTGGGTCTATATCATCTTTCTTTTCTGTCGCTCCAGTTGAAGAACTTGTGGGTGATACTGATTTTGCAGTATTTATACCATAATATTCATCACAATATTCGTCTGTGTAATATTCGCGACAGCGTTGTTCGCCATTTTCTTCGTTTAACTCCGTTTCTGTGGGTTTCGTCCCTTTGGCATCTGGTCGTACAAAATCACCAACTTCGTCATTTTTATCGACACATTGTTCTGTTTCTGGGTCCCATACCTTGGTGCCACAGTTATGGTTGTCATTGCCGCCACGGCGATTGTTTCTTCCTTGGTTGTTATCTCTTTCTATTTCCTCTGCGGTTTTATCGACACATTCGCCGCCTTTCCATTTCTTGGTTGCGTCAGATTTGCATTCTTCTTTGGCGGCTTTTTCGGCCTTTTGTGTGTTTAACGCGCGGTCAATTGCGCCGGATGTTAACAAACCCGCCGCCGTACCAATGCCGGCACCCAACATTGCCGTTGATGCAGATTTTTGTGAACGGGTCAGACGGTATGCATTTTCTTTGAATGTCGTGACGTCAATGCCGAACCAGTTTGCGTTGCATTGGAAACTGTCGCCGGCGTACAATTTTTTCGATGCTTTTGGTGTCTTGGCATCATCGCCCGCAAAGAAATTCACCGTGTACACGCAATCCAAAGTCCGTTCGTCAAATATTGCACCCAAACGGTTGCATTGGTCCCGCATTAAATCGCGCAGTTCGTATAATCTTTTTTCATCTTTTTGAACACGTGCCGTTGCCAATTTACGTAAATCGCCAAATACACTCATCGCACGCGCGGCAAGTCCGCTATCTTGCTCTTTGCAACCATTGGCGATGGATGCGCATTTCGATACAGCCTTGTCCCCGGCGGATTTGGCCAGGCATTTATCCAACGTTGTTCCGCATTCGGTAAAGATGCAATTGTTATATTTATTTCCGCAACTGATGACCGAATTATAGTATGACAGTCGGACGTTTGCGTCGCGATCTGCCAATATTTCCGGCGCCAAAATCGCGTATTCGTGGCCGGTGCATTTTGTTTTGCGACGGCAAGATTCTGTTTTATCGTTCCAAATTGTGGTGCTGTCGGTGGCGCATTTTGTAAAATCGGCTCCGCATTTTTCCGACATACATTTGCGCAATGCAGTGTCGCATGCGTTTGAAGATGCGGTGTTTGCACCACCGGTTTCGGCCGAATTTGTTTGATTCCCGGCGGCATCCAATAATGCGCGTTGACGACGTATGCGTTCGGCACGTTCGTCCGTCGAAGTGTCTGTTTGCGGCCCCGATACTTCACTTAACGCCGCGTCAAACATTTCTGTGCGCGGGGCGGCATTGGCACCCGCCACACAGACCATGGTCATAAACAAAACATAAAAGATTCCGATCGTTCGTTTCATTTTACTTTAACACCGTGCATGCCGTATCATAGAATTTACATAACTGGGTTGCCATTGACCGTTCATCCGCGGCATCTGCGCCATCACATTTGCCACGCATATTGTTTGCACATACCGTTTTTATGCATGTTTCTGATGCGGTACCTTTTCGACATTTTTCCAATGTGCCGTCGGTTTTCGCCTTGCGCGCACTTTGGTATTTTTCCGCAATAGCATTCAATACGTTTTCACGATTTCCAATCGCGCGGTCGCGCGCATCGGAGAATGTTTTACGAAAATCCGAGATATAATCATCGCAACCATTTGCATCGGCCGCACATTCGGCAATAGACCGGTCCAGATCCGCATCGTTCGCGCAGGAATCAAACGTTGTGCCACACTTTTTATTCATGCAGGTTGTGAATATCGGTTCGCATTTGGATTTTGTCTGTTTTTTGTTTACATCGGTTGAAAGTTTTGCAATTTGCATCGTTACACCCGCGGCTTTGCACGATTGTTCAATCAGTTTGTCGTACGCATCCGCCACATCGTCGGTTGTACAATCCGGTAATTTTTTTACACATTCGTTTGCCGCCCAATTATATCGCTTTGATGGGTCGGACGGGGCCTTGGCCAAATCTTTGGACGATATTGCGTATTTGGTGGATTGACCGGCGGTAATATTGCTTAGGCCTTTTTGTGCGGGTGGGGTGCCGGCGTTTGATGTGCCGCAATATTGACAACGGGCGGACGGATTTATTCCGCCGTTTATTGCACATGCAGAATCCATACACCGCGTCAGGTTAGTTTTTGAACACTTTTGGACCGCCGCGTTCGCACAAAACACGGGCGCAAGACAAAATGTCGCGACTAAGATTGCGGTTAAAGACTTCATTCCCTCTGTAATCAAATCGGGACTATTATACCAGAAAATGGTATCTGTTGCAAAATATATTTTTTGCTTTTGCTATTGACATTGTAATTTTTTTGTCTATAATGTATTCAGACAACAATAAAAGGAGTCGAAAATGAATAGAAATTTGGTAAATTTGAAAAACAAAATGAAGTTGTTTTTGTTACTGATGCTTGGTGTGGGTTTATCAGGCTGCTGTGGCGAGGGCAAGCAACGTAATTGTCGTGGTTGTGGTACCACAAACAACTATTATTACTATGGTGATCATAACGATTTTAAGGGCGATGGTAATGTTGTAAGTCACGATGAAACATATGTCTTTAGCAGTGGTGCCGGTTCGGTTAGTGTGAGAAAGAGTACCAATATAAGTAATGGTGCTGGTGATCAAAATACCAATGTGACACCGAAACCGCGTTCGAAAACTAAACCACAAAATCCGACGAAACCGGGAAAAGATACACTTGTTATCGTGGTGAAACCGGATTGTCCGAAACCGAAGGATCCATGCGATTGTGAATGCGGCTATGAAGTTATCGGACATTTTGAAGGCAAGGTGTCGGTTTCTGACGGACACAAGACAGAAACGTCTTCATCGTATTGGACATTTCGTGGCAGTACCGAAAACAGCAGATAAGATTTCAGCTGTTTCTATTTGACACGGCGCGTTAAATGCGTGAATGTGGCAGATAAAAATAGTGGGGCGTGTTTCGCCCCGTTATTTTTTTACTAGACACATTATATCATTATATGTTAAAATGCAGAACGAAACAGGAAAGAGAGAATAATGAAGTTTATCCGTTTTGCATTGTTGGCTTTGTTTTTTGCCCCGTTTGCCTCGTTTGCGGCGCCGTCGGAGTTTGCGGTCGCGGCCCAGGTTTTGGCGGCGGCGAAAAATGCCGATATTCAACAGGTGCAAATTTTGGTCAATAATGGCGCAAATGTGAACTATGTTGACAATACCGGGTTGTCTTTGGTTTGTACGGCATTGATGAATAACGATGTTCGGGCGGCGCAAATCTTGCAAATGTATGGGGCCGATGCGTCGCAATGCGATAGGCAAATAAGGAATTACAGGACGCGAAATGTACCAGAGCGAACGGGTGGGTTATTCGGTGGGCTCTCCACCGCCCAGAGCATGACATTGGCGGCGGCGGGTGCCGCCGTTGTTATAGGTGGGCTGTTTTTATTAACCGATGTGTTTGACCATGATAACAATAATTCATCGTCGGGGGGATCTTCGTCGGGTGGCGGACACGGCGGGGGTAGTGGCGGCGGTTCCGGAACAGATACCGGAACGGCATGGTCGGCGGGCGTATTGCCGTATGGCCCCGCAATGATAACGGCGGCCGCAGAAAGTGCGAATTATCAAAAAAACCTTGCGACTTTTTACAGTCAGTATTTGATTAGCGAAGGTGTGACCGATACATCGGGAACCCAAACGCAAATTCCAAATACGCCAAATTATGAAAATTTTCAATTGATGACCAATGCAACCGCCGCATCCCAGAATTACTTGCTGCTTATGCGCGGGTATTCGCCGTTGGCGCGTGGGTATTTGGGAATGCGGACAATGCGTAATTTAGAAACGCATGCACCGCTGTCGATAAGTCAATATAGTTTGGGTGATACGCCGGTTGAAGGTGGCCGGCCGATAAACGTTGCACTGATAACCGCAGATGGTGTCAATGCTTTGGACGGGACGTCTTTGCAAGATCGGTTTGTTGTTTGGACAACTTATTCCGGAAATGCGTCGGTGAATGATGCAAACAATAATATGATTTCAAGCAAGTATTACAACAACCAAGTCACGATTGTGAATAATTCAGATTTGTCGGATGATACGTCGGTGGAAGATGCGACGTTATTGTCGTCTTTTGATTTGTCGGGTTCGGGTACCGCGATACATAATTCGTTGGCGAACGACAGTGATAATTTGTTGGCCAAGATTGTTGGTGGAAATTTGGCAACTAACCCCACGGGTGATTTTGTTGGTTTTATGCCAAATGGGCAAATGACGATTTATCGCACCGGTGGTGGAAATGCGATGGAAAGCTTGAGTGCACCTGTTGCCGCCGGTACTTGCGTTGGGAATACGATTTCGGATGGCGATACGATTGGTTTGTTTGACCAAAATTTAACGGCGACGGTTAGTGGTAATTCTGTGGTGTTGTCTAATGCCGATTATACTTACCGTGGATATATTGGTGCCGATGGTTTGTTGTACATGGATTCCGATGGAGATGGTGTGGTTGATATGGGATACACAATATCAGATAATGTTATAAGTCAAACAAAACAATTGGTAACGTCGGACTATTATAATTATACTGCGTTGTTGGATGCCGGTCTGCGTTCGCGAATGAATATAGAAATTGGTACACGTTCGCCGGTCAGTGTTGTTGCAAATGTTAGTGTCATAGAACCGTTGCACAGCCGTAATGCATACACTATAACCGATATGCAAGAGGCCGATTTTGCAAGTTTGGTTTTCCAAGACTTTGTTGCCGGAATGTATGGTGCGAGTACGACCGAAAATCTTTTGTTGCCGGCCGTTCAGGCAAATGCATTTTTTAATAACCTTGGGACGGGGTTTGTGCCATTGACCATATTTTCAACCGGTGCCACAATTCAACGTACCCCGGGAACATATACAGATGCACCGATGGATGCGACGTTTGAAAATGCGGTACCATTGGTCTATGGTAATGGTGTATTGGAACATTTGTTTATGTCTGTGGTCGCAGTTGGTGCATCGACGTATGGAACAGAAACAATTGTAGCGAATTCTTCTACGAATCCGAACCCGTACCAATTGGCCCAATGGAGTGTGACAGATGATGGCACAACCACGTCATATAAATCACGCGTGTGCGGTATCGCAGGCACCGGGTACAATGGTATCGATCCGTGGTGTTTTGCGGCAACTGGCCTAACCGATGAAATGGCAACCGCGGCGGCGGCCGGTGCGGCGGGCGTGTTGATGTCGGCGTTTGACTATATGAGTCCGCAACAGATATTTACCCTTATGGCGTTGACCGCGGATGGACCGTTTTTGAACCGCCTTAGTGATGGTACAAAATTGACTCCGGCAACGTTAAAATCACATTTGGAATCTTTGTATGTAATGCCGACGTCGTATCAAAATCGTATAAACGCCGGTGAAGATTATTTGGAAGTTTTCAAAGAAGTTTTTGGTTATGGTGTTGTAAATCTTGAACGTGCGACGACACCGGGTACGAATTTATATTATTATACGAATGGCAAAATTGTTTCTTCGCCCAATAACGCATATTGGCGTGCGGCGATGAATACAGGTTTTCGGTCTTCGTCGGCACTGAATATGGGGCGCAGTGCAATAAATATGTCGGCATATGATGTATTGGAAAGTATCGATGGTTCGATGTCTTTGCCGCGCGTGTGGGAAAACAGTTTTTCTTTTGGCGCAGATTCAGTTGCAGGTCTGTATATGGGTGACATCTTGTCCGATTTGAAAACACGTGATGAAAAAGAAAAAGGCATTCAAATCGGTAAAATGTCGTTCGATATTTCACGCACCGAACGCGGATATGATGATGGACTTGGCGGTTTAGAAAATATGCATTTCGCGTATAGGGCCAACGATTGGACATTTGATGCCGGATTTCAACATTATTTAACCGATGGTGAATCACGGTTCTTTGGCATTGCTAATCCGATATTGGGGTTGGCGTCAAATGCGGTGACCGGTGGTGCAGAATATAAATTGGGTGCGTGGTCGTTTGGTGCGCATGGATTTTCGGGTGCCATAACGGATGACGGATTATTGGAATCAGATCCGGCGGCATCGAATATATTTGAACCAATGCGTTTGGGCCTTATATCTGGGGCGGGTGCAGACGTTGGTTGGCATGGCCAAAGTTTTAGTTTTAACACTTCGGTTGGTGCGGTGCACGAAAGCAATACGTTGTTGGGTGCATTTGGTACGGGATTGTTAAGCATTGGTTCGGGTGATACCAATTATATCGATTTTGATGCGACATATCGGTTGTCGGATACGGCGCGCCTGCGGGCACGGGCGACATTTGCACACACGCGTCCATCGGAGACGGCCGATTCGATATTTGAATTTTCGGACTTGGATTCCAATGCATTTGCATTTGGTGCAGATTTTGGAAATCTAAGTTTTGGTGTTTCATTACCATTGGCAACAATGCGCGGAACATTGACCTATGATTATGCGGATTATTCAGTTGTTGAAAATACAGATGGCAACTTTGATCTTGCCATAACGGATGCCGGTCGGCGTAGTCTTGATGTTGCACCCCGCGCGCGTGAGGTTCGGCTTAACGCGTCATATCGTCATTCGTTTGGCGAATTTACCGATGGTGCATTTGGGTTTATATACCGTGTAAATCCGGGAAATACCGATGAATTTGGGAACGAATCAATATTTATGATGAAAATGTCGCACCGAATCGGCATATAATCACTTGACTTATAATTTGTTTTGAATAACATAATTCCCGCGTAAAAAAGAGAGTAAAATAATGGGATACATAAAGTATTGTTTGTATGAAACGGGTTTGTTTCCGCGTTTGGAACCCCAGATTTCTGATGTCTTAGATGCGGCGCTGTGGGTGGATTGGGTCAAAGAAGATATGACATCACACGGTCGTTCATATTATTATGTTATGCCGACGAAATCGACAATTCGTTCCTATGTAAATATTGCATGGGTGTTTCGTGAAAACGGTGTGTTGTTGCGTCTGTACAGAAGCAAGCAATATGGAGGTGTGGTTTTTCGTGTGCCGAATCGTGGTCAAGATTTTATAAAAAATGTAAAGGCTGTGAACGAAAATGTTGATGTTTTTCAAACCCAAATATTGCCTAAATATATGATTACGCGTGAACGTTAGATTTTATTTTATACAAATTGAAATTTGTTCTTGCGTCGGTTTGTAAAATTTTGCTAACATTTTGGCAAGGTTGAATTGGTTTGCATATGCGGAACCAGAGAGGAGGAAAGTAATGAAATATAAAGTGTTTATGATTGGTGGAATAATTGGGATGATTGGTGCGGCATACGCAGACCCAAGTCCGCATGAAATCATCACGTCACAGTATTATGTTGATACCGCGGTTGCGGACAAACAGATTGCATTGCAACCAAGCAGTGGTAATAATGTGGTCCTTTGGCCGACCAGTAGCCAGGCCGCCGGTCAGGTTGGATCGCGTGCAATTGTGACCAGTGTGGGCAGTGGTGGGACCGGGTTGCCGACCGCCGCTGCGGTGAATACTGCAGTTTCGGCGAAACAGGATAAGTTGTCTGGGACATCTGGGACTTTGGTGACGTACGGCACCACCGCCGGTCAACCGGGCAGCCAAGCAATATACGACAGCACCGGCACATGGACAAACAACGCGACACAACAGGCGGCGTTGGTGAACGCGGGGCATGTGAACAGTGCGGTGTCGAATGGCCTGCGTGGACATATTACGTGTTATCAACAGACTCAGCCAACAGACCCGAATGAAGAGCCGATTTGTTTGCTGTGGGAAATAGATACGTCGATGGCGGGTGTTTATGTACCCAATGGCGATCCGGTCCAGGGTGACTAAGTGTGATAATTGTTGATATATAAAAATCTTATAAAAATGCGGGGTTTTTACCCCGCATTTACACTAACCCCTGCCTTGCCATAGCCTTGGCGCAGGCGGGACTAACCATTTACACCAACTTATGTATCACCAAACCACTGCGCAGTTTAGGTTCGAACCAGGTTGTCTTTGGTGGCATAATGTTGCCGGTATCGGCGATGTCGATAATTTGACGCATAGTGACCGGATACAATGCAAATGCAACCGCCATTTCGCCGGAATCGACGCGTTTCTGTAATTCGCCAAGACCGCGGATTCCGCCAACAAAGTCGATTCGTTTGCTTGTGCGCAAATCGCCAAGGTTCAATATTTTATCGAACACTAAATTGGACAGCACCGTCACATCCAAAACGCCAATCGGGTCGTTGTCGTTATACGTTCCGGGCCGTGCAGTCAACGAATACCATTTGCCGCCCAAATACATACCAAAGTTGTGCAATTTGTTCGGTTTGTAAATTTCCGTGCCCATTTCCACAACTTCAAAAGATTTTTCCAATTCCGCAATAAATTGTTCCGGCGTTAGGCCATTCAAATCACGCACCACGCGGTTATAGTCGATAACTTTTAATTGGCTTTCCGGGAAAATAACGGCCAAGAAATAATTGTATTCTTCTTCGCCCGTATGATTCGGATTTTGTTCGCGTTTTTCTGCGCCAACACGTGCCGCGGCCGCCGTGCGATGGTGGCCATCGGCGACATACATTGCCGGAATGTCACGGAATATTTCGGTGATGCGCGCATTTATTGCGTCGTCACGAATGACCCAGAATTTATGACCGAAACCATCGGCCGCGACAAAGTCGTATTCAGGCGCATTATTTTTCACAAAATTTTCAACAATTTCGTTAATTTCGGCGACATCGGGATACGCAAAGAACACCGGTTCAATATTCGCGTTTTGGATGCGAACGTGAATCATACGGTCGTCTTCTTTGTCTTTGCGGGTCAGTTCGTGCTTTTTAATTTTGCCGGTCATATAGTCATCGACATTTGCCGCCGCAACAAGACCGTATTGTGTGCGTCCATCCATCGTTTGCGCATAGATATAGTACATTTCTTTATCATCCTGGCGCAGCCAACCGCGTTCTTGCCATAGTTTGAAGTTTTCGACGGCTTTGTCGTACACGGCCTGGCTGTGTTCATCGGCAATTGGGTCAAAATCTATTTCTGGTTTAATAATGTGCAGTAATGATTTTTCGCCGGCCTCGGCCTTGGCTTCGGCCGAATTCAGGACGTCATATGGACGCGATGCAACATCGGCCGCAAATTCTTTTGGTGGACGAATGCCCGCAAATGGTTTTATTTTCATAATATCTCCTTTTGTTATACGGGGGGATTATAGCCCCTTTTTTTCAAAAGGCAATATTAGTTTTATTCGTCCACCACTGCATCGATTATTGTTTGAACCGGCTTGGTATCCAATGGGTGCGATTGAAACGGCACGGTCGTGAAATCTATGGTGTTCATATCTATGCGACGAATCGTGCGGTTATTCATTGTGTGATAATAAACACGGCGATTCGTTATATCGGTTGCGATTGTCCATTGGGTTGCAGACGGCATATCAAATTTTCCTGATTGGGCCGCCTGGGTCGTGCCAAAGGGAACATCCATGTTGTTCAAAATATGAAAAGCCTGGTTCACGGTTTCAATTCCGTTTGGTTGTTTAATTGAATATGTCTTGAAAAACGCCGCACGCACAAAACGCGATGGGGATGAAAAATCACCCGGAAGGCCAAGTAGGCCTGTGCCGTGGCTAAGCGACCGCAGTTTTATCGGCCCAAATGGTGTCGGCCCAACCGTCCCCGGAACAAGGTTCACATAGTTATTCAAATTTGTCATATGCCAATCAAAGTTCGGTGAATTCGCAATCACACCGATTGGGTCTTCATAAAATTGTGGAACTCCGTCGATGATTTCCATGACAACCGCGTGGCCGTTCGGTTCAACAATGCGCCAATGCACGGTGGACGCGGTTGGATCTATGTTGACGATGTTCACGGTATCTATGGCCGATTTGACTTCGTCTATGGTGGAGAATTGTGACAGTATCCATGACACAACCTGGAAATCGGCCAGCGTGTTGTCGCGTGATGCCGGTGAATAAGGACGGTATTTGCCAAAGTCTGGGAAATAGAATAGGGCGGCGGACAGGCCCGCTTCGTTCGTGCCGTCGACGACGAATTCTGGCTGTTGCATCCCAAGCCCGACAAAGCCGTATTTTGCGGTGAATTGCATTCCGTTTGCTTTGCCGTCTGGTAATAAAGATTGCTCGGTATGGCCACGCGGTGAAATCACGTACAGGTTATTCATTTCTGAACCGGACCAATCGACGGTGCGCGCAACGATTACCGAATTGTCTGTCGCGGTTAGTGTGATGCCGGTGCAGGCGGTTGCGTTTAATGATGTGGTTGCCAAAATCGCGGCAACGGGGAAAATGGTTTTTGTATGCATGGGGGCTCCTTTTTTATAATAATGATATTTTGTTGGGATAAAAGCACTAGGAATGAATACGGGAGTGTATTTGTGTTGACAAAATGTAATGCGTGTGTTATGTTTGGTAAAAATGTACGATAACCTATGTTGGCAGATGTTGTTGAATTTTTACCGGATATCCAGAGCATAAATCCAACAGAACAAACTGGGTTTGTGCTGTGGTTTAATACAGAACACCAGGCATTGAGTGTACAAAAACAATTAAAGGTGCCATCGGTTGTGGATAGTGATAATGATGGTGCACACTACGTTATACCATTAAAACATGTGGATAATGCGATGGCATCGGATTTTTACCATCGTGGTTGGAGTCGGGAACGGAATCGGAAATTTAATTACTATCTGTTCACACTTTACAATGAAGATTCTGCAAGTAAAATTTATGATGTAATGATTGCGCATGGATATAACGCTATATTGTTGCCCAATAATATGCAATTGGTTGTAAAATGCCTTTCGGATTCTTCGCGTGATACCGCCATCGCAGATTTAAAACGCAAATTGGACGAATTGGATAAAATCTTGCCCAAAAGTATGGATGATTACTTCAATAAGATTTTGTTTAATG
>JAGCET010000029.1 GCA_017650505.1 Alphaproteobacteria bacterium | reverse complement strand
CAAACGAACAACAAACACACCGCTGGTTGTTATCGCCTTGAACCGTTCATTAAAAACACGTGCGCAAAATGTTCCACGATTTGTCACCAACACCGAGCCACGATCTATGATATGATGATCCGGGACCGTTCCAGACTTCATGTGTACAAATTTGTTGTCGCCACCCGAAATTATGTCCTTGGGTTGGATAACCGTCAATCGTCCATCCGAATCATCCAAAATCGCGCTACGAAAGGCGTATCCTGACTTTATTTCTGCAAAAGATCCCAATTTTTCATATTTCATACAACTAAATATAACGAAGACAGAAACAAAAGTCAATAAAAAATTATTTACAGTATAAAGATATTACACTAGCAACTTGTAAAATTTCTATATTCGCGGCCACTACATTGGCTTTCACTATCTTTCAGAGATAATGACATATTTTTAAATCTATTTCAATAAATTTTTTACGAAATCGTGACGATTTCGGTATCGATATTGTGGTCGATTTCGTATACGATTTCGTCAAGAAAAATTATCAAAATTTATATGAATTTAGTGCGGTTTAAGTACATCAGAACCAACCACAAAGTTAAATATTTCTACACCAGTCCGTGTGTCATTACACAAATTACACACAAAAAAGCCTACATTTCTGCGGTATACAGAAGGTTTTTATTACACCTTCCAATTTGCTGTTAATCCGTGGGTCGGTTTTGAAACCACATTTTTATGAAAATGATTGATATGATTATATGCGGAAACGGGCACCGAGTCTTAGTGTGTCAAAGATATATCTGCCACCATCTTCGGCCGGGGCGTAAACCCTGCGGAACCCAAGGTCCAAAGTCGTTATGTCGGAATATCTGTATCCGACGCCCGCATGCAAAGCATAAATTAGGCCGTCATCATCCAGGTAATCACTAAATCTGCCGTGTTCATTGGTTATCCTGATTTCTTCCTTGCCCAGACCATATCCCATCCCAAGGCCGACATACGGAACGACATCATCAATTCTGAAATCCGCGTATCCATTCACCAGCATAAAGAACCGATCGTATTCTATTTTGATTTTATCCGTTATCGTGTAATCGTATCTTAATTTTCCGGTTTCGCGATAGTTGTTATATCCAAATTCCGCCTCTAACCGCAGGTGGAACCAATCATAGGGGTTCTTTTTCACATACATCTTGCCCGGCGACCAATCAAGCCCCGCGGCGACCGACGCTTCCCACAGTAAACCGGAATCGCTGTATCTATATCCATCGTTTCCTGTTTCTTCTTCGGACATTTTAACCAATGCGTCGCCCAGTGTATCATTATGATCCACATAAGTGGTGGTGTCCCCCGCCCCCAATTTTGCCGACACATAGCATTCGGTTCGCGCGTTTGCGGCGTTGGTAACCAAGATCGCAGTGGCCAATACAAGAATTTTCTTCATACCTTTCCCCCGTTAGTACAGAAATCATTATAACCAGGTGCCAAAATTATTTCAACAACAATTCATCAAATTGGCACCAAAAAACAACAAAAACAAAAAAGTCAAGCATAAAATTTTTGAATTATGATTGACATCCAGTTTGTTTTGGTGGCGTTTTTATGATATAATAATGGCACAGGGGAGAATGTAAGTTGTATTCAACCAGGCTGTTTTTCGCGGTTATCTTGGTAACAGGCGGTGTTTTGTCACGCCCGGTTGCGGCGGCGCCTGCGGTAAAAACATTTAACAACACGACCAGCACCAGTGCATACGGTAATGTTCGTGCCAAGGGGATACAGACAACACCAACAACGGCCGCAACAACAAAGGGTGCATCAACCGCGCGCACATTAGGTTTGACAACAAAACCCATGACCAAGGCGGCCAAGGGTACATATGTTGGCACGACCAAAGCGACGGGGTCTGTTGATTCATCGCGCACCCCCGGAAAACATGGAAATATTCTAAAAGGTATCAGTTCGAAACTTTCCGCAAATTATTCATCGCAACAAGGTGGCGGCGGCAGTACGACCGATTTGGAACAACGCGTCACCGGTTTGGAAACAGAAATAACAACCAAGCAAGATATATTAACGCCCGGCGACGGCATCAGCATTAGTGGCGACACAATCAGTGTTACCACGGACATCATGGAATTGCCGGACAAGGTTGACGGGATGTCCCAGGAACTTAGCAGTTTGGCCGAACAAATCGGCACCGCGCCATTGCCATCAGATTATTCTACGACGGCCGAGACCCAGGCATATCTGGAAGAAAATTATTATAACCAACAATCTGTTAATGACATTGTTGGTGCGTTGGCCAATCGGGAAGTGGCGGATACGTTTAGTGAATCCATTTTTGATGGTCAATAATATAAAGGAATAAAACAAATTAAATTAACAACGAAACAAAAGGAAGGGAGACACGAGAGATGAATAAAAAAATACTGTATGGTTTGGTTGCATCATTATCAATGGTATCGGCCGGCGCATACGCCACCGACGCCAGTGAAAATGCGGTCACGACCAAGGGTTACGTTGATGCCGGGTTGAAATATGTGTACAAGGTTGCAAACGGCACAGAAAACGGCGCGGTAAAAAATATTAACGAAGCCCTTAGTGACGGGAACGGTGGTCTGATAAATGTCGGCGATTTGAAAGAAAAAATCGGTGCCAAAGGCACAGGCGATGCCGCCGGAAGCGGTTTGGCCGGCGATGTCCAAAGTTTGGAAAAAACAATCGGCGACGAAAACAGTGGATTGGTTAAAAAGGTCAATACATTGGCGGCGTCCAGTAAGACATATGACGCGGGCGACGGTATCAAGGTTACCGCGGGTGCCAACGAAGGTGATCCGGCAACAATCGGCTTGAAATTACCAGACAATCCGGCCGCGGGAACATATGTTTACCAAATCGATGCCAACGGCAACGGCACGTGGCAGGCATTAGAGGTCGAAGACGATTGGGACGAGGCATTTTTGAACCAATAAAAAAAATTAGAAACAATGCATTATATCCTTTTAGTGAAATCACTTTTATGATATAATGCAAACGAACAAAACAACAAACAACACGGAGAGAAAAATGAAAAAACTTCTAAACATATCGGTAATCGCGGCATTGACAATATTGCCATTGGCGGCGAGCGCAACAGATTATGCCATTGCGGATCCAACCGCAGCAAATCCTGCTACGACTGCTTCGACAGGTCCAGGGTGGGCATTAGCACAAGAAAATAGCACCGCAGACGGTAAAGTAGCAACTGCCGGCTATGTTAAAGGTGCATATAACCAAGCAATGAAAGCAATTAACACAGTTGCAGCAACAGCGGGCAGCGCAGTTCAATCTGTGGCAGCAGGTTCTACTAATGGTACAATCAAAGTTAATAACGGCGCGGATATTACGATATATGATGACACAGATTTACAAACTGATGTGAGCGGGTTAAAATCGACAGTTGGTAATTCAACATCTGGTTTGGTAAAAGATGTTACTGATTTGCAAACAACAGTTGGTGATTCAACATCTGGTTTGGTAAAAGATGTTGATGCCTTGGAAACGACAGTTGGTGATTCAACATCTGGTTTGGTAAAAGATGTTACTGATTTGCAAACAGATGTTGGTGCCTTGCAAACAGCATCGGGTAATTATGCCACAAAAACAGGTGTTGAGAATACGATTAGCGCATCAACGACCAGTTCTTCTATTGATGTGGTAACCACATGGGGAACCGATGCAACTACTCCACTTGCTATCAGTGGAACCGTTACTAGCGGGTCATATGCTACGGCTAATCAATAATAGTTAAAATCTTAATTTTAGGTCTGGACAATTTCGTTAATATTGTGTATAATAATATAACGAAATTTCCAGATCTTTTTTTGGAAGATGAGAGTGTTATTTTATATCTTTGCCGCGTTAATTTTGGTTTCCCCCGCCCGGGCGGAGGGTGAACAACAGCAATTGGATAAAACATCGGTTGCGGCGGCGGCGTCTTATGTTGATGGTGCATATAACGCGATGGATGCGGCAAAACAAGACACATTATCATCATCAAATGTTGTTGAATCGGGTTCGGGTCCAATGGTGACCGACGTCACCGCGAGCAATGGAACCGTTACCGTATCCAAGGGCGAAGTTACAATTCCCGTTGGTGCCACGACCAGTGATACCCGTGCAACAATTTGGTTTGAATAAACAAAAATCTAATATCTAATTTTTCGGCCGATTTTTAATCACCCGTGGGTGATTTTTTATTTACTGTGTAATACGCGTATTGGTGTCAAAATCACGTTCACCATGCAAAATACTGTCGTCATACAGGGTGTATTGTGTATTACCCTGGGTTACGTGTAATGGCGTCAGGGTTTGATTAGAATCACTGGCCCCGATGTAATATACTGAATCATTTGTGGGTTGAATATTTAATGCGGGTGTGGTTGGCTTTGTCGTCTTGGCATAAAGGATATAATTGTCGATATGCAATTTGCGCCCGCAATCGCCCAATTCGTCCGCACCGTGGCCATATCCAACCGTCGTTAATCCGGACGCGCACGCGGTACGCGCGCTGGTTCCACCATAACTTACCACGCCACCCGCGGCCCAATATCCAACGCCGGCATCCGTACATGATGTGTCATTTGCCGTTGCAATATATGAACCCGCCGGGCAAACAAGTTGACATTGCGTGGCCGATGTTTTCCCGGACACCGTATTTGCATCATATCCCGTTGGACACGCCGTGCACACGCCGGCATTCAAATATGTTGCGCCGGTGCATCCGCCACCCGAAACACATGCGCCATTGTCTTCTTGGTACCCGGCATCGCACGCCCAGGGGCAATTATTTGTTGCGGCGGAACCACTGTATGAACTGTTTGTGGGAATTGCATTGTCGCACGCGTGACGGGTATTTTCGCCACCCGCGGAATAATACCCCGCCCCGGCATCAACACACGCATTATCAACGGCATAATATGTGGCGTCACAAAGCCATGGACAACTGTTGGTGGATGCGTTACCGGAATATGTGGCATGCCCCGGCGCGTTGGTGCATATTGATGGGTCACTGATATCGCCATATTTCACATCATTTGCCGCAATATAATACCCATTGTCCGCGGCGGTACAGGTCGCATCGTGTTCTGTGTGCACATAATAACCCGCGTTGCAATGGATTTTGCATTGACTGATTGATTCTTTGTTATCGGTGGTGTCTGCATCATACCCCGTTGGACACGCCGTACAAACACCCGTCTGGGCGTCCGGATAATTCGCACCGGTACATGGATCAATGCCTTCGCAGTCATAAATACTGCCCGCATTGTTTACCGGTTCGCCATTAACAATTGTTCCCGCACCATTTGGACATTGGTTACGGACACCGGTTGAACCATAGTTTGTATAATTTTCACCCGCATAATACCCGTATTCAACCGGACTGCATGTGGCAATCGCATCACACGCATCATCTGGGTCATCACCGTCCACGACGCATGTGGCGGATGTAAATACCCCCGTCCCAACATTCGTATAAAATTCGCCATTGACACGGTTATAAAACCCTAACGCATTATCTGTATTACGGCGGACCGGCACCAAATCCAACTTTAAATATGCATCCGTTGTGCCACCATCCCATAACTTGAATGAATATATGCGTCCAGAATATAATTTATCGCCCCAACGGTTGCCAACGGTTTCATTATTTTCGTTCACATACGCGGCACCATTGTCAAACAAGAATACTGAATTGCCCGGGTCATTAAAATATGACGAAGATACGGTTTTGGATGCTATCGTGCCGCCGTTGACCTGTAATGTACCGGTCACAGATCCCGATCCTGTCACCGTGTAATCTATGTTATATTTAACATCCGCAGCAAATGTCATATTGGCTGATCTTGCCTTTTCACCATTATCGCTCGTGTTACGCATCCAAAATCCAAACAAATTACCCTTGTAATTAGCACTGAAACCACCAAATTCATAAATATTACCAAAGAAGTTACCAACATCACCCGTGGTTTGGGTCGCCCGACCCACAACAATGTTAATCTTGACATTTGTTGATGTGACGGAATATCCGGTGTTAATAAATTGACCCGAACCATTACTCTGCAAATATTCAACGGGTGTATATTCTGTCATATATGATCCGGCACTGCAATGATGCTGACATTGATTTACCGATGTTTTGCCGTTATCAAAATTGTCGCCATAACCACTGGGGCACGCAACACATTGGTTGTTGGAATTACGGTATGTTGCACCACTGCACACGGCCAAACATTCGGATTGACTGCCCGAATTGTTGGAACTTGTTATCTGGCCATTTGGACACGCCGTTCGGGATCCGGTTGAACCATAATTTACTGTTGATGCCGCGGCCCAATATCCAATGCCAACGGGAATACAACTTGTGTCGCCCGCCGCGGCCAAATATGTCCCCGCCGCACACGCAATTTGACATTGTGACGCAGATGTTTTACCCGATAGTGTATGCGCGGTATATCCCGTCGGACATGCAACACAACTGTCTGTGCCGGAATCAAAATAGGTTGCATCCGTACACAACAACGAACATTCTGCGACACTTTCCGCCGTCATCGTTCCCGTTCTTTCTTCGGGATGCGGACAATGTGTATGAACGCTAACCGAACCATAGTTCACTGTTTCTGCGGCCGCGTAATATCCATCGCCTACCTCGGAACAAGTGGTATCGCCCGCACGCGCTAAGTAGTGACCGGCCGCACAAAGAATCTGGCATTGGGTGTTTGATGTTTTACCACTGTCGGTATTGTATGTGTATCCCGTTGGACACGCAACACACTGGTTAACATCATTACGATATGTTGCGCCCGTACATGTCTGCAACGCATCTGGCGTTCCGGTTGAACCGTATGCGTATGCATCGGCCCCTATGTAATAACCACTGGCCACCGCAACGCATGAACCGCCGGCCGTCGCAACATATGTCCCCGCGGCACAATTAATTTCGCATTGATTAATAGACTCTTTGGCATCGGTGGTATTGTCTGTGTATCCCGTTGGACACGCAACGCAACCATTTGCGTCGGCGTTAACATTGTTTTCGTCGTAATATGTCGCGCCTTTACATTTGTTCGGTAATTCTTCACAAGAAACCTTGCCATTCCATTCTGTTTCATAATTTGTGATATATTGACGCATATCTGTAAATGATGAACAACTGGTTGCGACATTGGTTGCATTAAATGTGTTTAACCACATATCCGTGGCGGTCGGACTGCTGTTGGCAATCAAACCCGCAAATGTGGTCGGCGGAATATAGCCCGACAACAGCGTGCATCCATTAAATGTTTCACTGAACATAAAGTTTGCCGCACTGGTAATATTACTAAATAAATCAGCCGGTATCGCGGTAATGCCCGTACAATTCTTGAATGTTCCATAGAACAAACTGGTTTCACCGCTGCTGATATCACCAAACAGTCCGGATGGTATTGTTGTCAAACTGGTACAACCATTGAATGTATTCGCAAACATATTTTGGGCACCGGTTTCAAAATCGCCAAACAATCCAACCGGAATTGATGCGAGACCAGTACAACCTTCGAATGTACTGGAAAACATATTTTGGGTTCCGTCTGTAATATTTTCGAATAATGTCGCCGGTATAGAGGTCAAGTTTGTACATCCCTTGAACGTGTTCGTAAACAGCGGTAATTCGCCAGTACCGGTACCAAGTTGCGGAAATATCGATGATAACGAACCGGTAATAGATGCGATATTCGCCTGGGTGCCATTACTGGAACGCCAGAACGCGATTGAAGATTCAGATCCGTATTCAGACGCAACACCACCAAACCGTATCGTATGTGCGCCGGCCGTTTCCCATGTACATGTATATGACGATGATCCGATGCCACTGCGTATAATTTGTGTACCAGAAACACCACTGCCCGTCAGCGTTCCATCATCACCACAATCAACATAGAATGTACCCCTGGCCGCAAGTGAAAATGTTAAACTGGTTGTGTCGGATGTTGTTGTGACCGTAAATGCCGGATCTTCACACAGACCGCCAACCAGTATTTGCCCCGCCGAACATGTTGCCGTCTGACATGACACTTTGCCATCCCACAGTGTTTTATACCCGGTCGTAAATTCTGTCATTCCAGCAAAGCCATCACAACTTGTTGCCAATGTTGTTCCACCAGTAAATGCGTACTGCCACATATTGGTTGCGGTCGGACTGCCGTTTGCAATAAGCCCACTAAATGTAGATGGTGGTATATAACCCGTCATCGCCGTATCACCAAAGAAAGAATACTTAAATTCACCTTCTGCCGAACTGGTAACACCACTGAACAAATTTTCTGGCATTGCGGTCAAAGAAGTACACAAGTTGAACACGGACCGGAACATATTCTTTGCACCACCAGATACCCCGGAAAAAAGGTTTGACGGAATTGTTGTTATCCCAGCGCAACGGTCAAATGTTTCACGAAACATGGCATTAGCGGCCCCCGTAACCCCAGTAAACAGCCCGGATGGAATACTGGTCAATGCAGAACAATATTGGAACGTCTTATAAAACCGCGGGAAATCGGTATCACTTGCGCCATTATTCAACGTCGGGAACAATGCACCCAATGAACCATTGATTGATGCAACCTTGCAGCTAGTGTTGGTTGCGTCTGAAAAACTAATCGTTGTATCGGTAATTGGCGGCTTATCAGCACTGCCGGGGAGATGATATTTGGTTGCGGTACCACAAAGTCCGATTGTGTACGAGTCCGCCGTTGTATAGGTATGAGGATACGTTTGTGCGGAATCCGTATTGCCGACACGATAGATTGTTTCAATGGGGCTACCGTCCCCCCAATCAACCGCGAAAATACCGGCCGCGGACATCATGAACGACATTTCTTCATTCGCAGATAAATTCGTTGTTGTCACAGTGAATGTATCACAAACACACGCACCGTTTTCAAGACGTGCACCTGGTGCACAACCACATGAAACCGGGCCATTCCATGTAGAATTATTACTGCTGCCCTCATAACCCGTAATATATTGCGGAACACCAGAAGGACAAGTTGTCACCAAATTGGTATCTTCGAACGTATCAGACCACAAGGTTGATGCGGATGGATGACCCGCGACAACAAGCCCAATAAATGTGGACGGCGGTATATAACCAGACATATTTGTACAACCCTCAAAGGTCTGCGAGAACATGGAGTTTGCCGGTGTAGTAATTGTGCTAAATAAACCTTCGGGCATTGATGTTAAACCTGTACACCCCGAAAAGGTGCCATAAAACATAAAATCCGCATTATTGCCACCCGTATAACCATAGAACAATGTTGATGGTATTGTTGTTAAGTTGGTTGCGTTCTTGAATGAATTAATAAATTGTGGAATTTGACTGGCGTTGGTACCAACTTGTGGAAACAATTCGACCAACGAACCTGACAATGATGCAATCTTGGCCGCGTTCCCATTTAATAAACCATCAAAAGCAATTGCTGATTTATCCGATGTAATATCTAAAACGAGAACAGGATATTCGGTTGCGACACCGCCAAATCTTATTGTATGTGCGCCTGCCGACGCCCATTCGCAAGTATAATTAACACTAACATTTGTGCTTTTTGTAATCGTCTTGCCAGACGCGCCCGTTCCCGACAATGTTCCACCATCGCCGCAATCGACATAAAATGTTCCCTTGGCCGATATACTGAATTTAAGGGAATCACCAGCAGATAAATTGGTCGTTGTCAATTCAAACTTAGATGTTTGGCAATTTGATCCATTACCCGTTACATCGATTTGACTTGCGGTGCACGCAGCAACAGCCACGTTTGTGATAAACGCGCAAAACAAACCCGCAAAAATCGCAGAAAATATGCGTTTCAAGATAGGTCTGACCCCCTTTCCTTCATACCTTGATAAAAATCGTACTAAAAATGCGCGCGCGTATGCAAATCATTTTTTAATATTTATTAATAAATAATCGGTATGTGCTGATAATTAACGGCGTTTTGGTTTTGGGGCTGGTAGATCTGCGTATATCGCATTGAATAAATCGCGCAGTAAATCACGATTTTCAATGTCTTCTACCATTATCATTGAATGCCCACCGGGGTACGGTATTTCCATTGGCGCATCAGGTAATATCGCAATCGCAGATTTTGTCGGCTTAACCAAGAAACGGTCATCATAAATGCCGGCAACAACTTTATCACGATAATATATCACATATTCGCCCATCATCGCACGATATGATACATCGCCCAAGTCTGATAACTGTTCCATTACAAATTCCATATACTCTTTACTTGATGCCATTTTATACCCCTGTTTATTTGGAATTATAATTATCGGGCATTGATTTCACAACAAATTAATGATACAAATTATTACACACAAAGGGATTCATTATGAAACACGTAACATCTGGAATTTTTACAACCGCCGAAGAAAGCATCCAAGAAACCTTGCAAGAGATTTCTGATGTTATCGCCATTGCAAAAAAAGGGATACAAACACAAAATTCTGAAACCGCAATCAAGAATCTTGAATCCGCCGAACAATACATAAAACATGTTGTCCGCAAGGTAAATATCGCGCTGAGATACGTGCCAAAATCAGTTCAAGAAAAAGAGTTTTTATAAAAAAAACGCCCTTTCGGGCGATTTCTTTATTTCTTGCCGGCATATTTTGATTTGTATGCTTCGCGCAACGATGTGTCTTCGAAATATTCCAACCCCATCGCACGACGAACGCGTTTCAATGTATCAGCGGCAATCGCACGTGCGGCGGCACTGCCCTTTTCTAACATATCGTAAACATAATCGATGTTTTGTTCATATTGTTTGCGACGTTCACGAATTGGGGCCAATTCTTGTTGTAACACTTCGTTAAGGAATTTCTTAACCACACCATCACCCAAACCACCACGTGTATAATGCGCCGCCATTTCATCAAGGTTTTTATACTGGGGTAAAAACGCGGCAAAGTGTTCCGGTTTAGCAAACGCGGCAAGATATATGAATGGAACATTACCTTCCAAATGCCCTGGATCTTCGATACGCAGGTGCAATGGATCAGTAAACATATTCATAATCTTTTTCTTTACAACGTCTGGTTCATCGGCAAGGTAAATTGCATTTCCCAATGATTTGCCCATCTTTTCGGCACCGTCGGTTCCCGGCAAACGACGGCATACGCCTTCGGCCGCAAATATACCCTGGGGTTCGACAAGGACATCACCATAAATTGAATTAAACGCACGAACAATTTCACGGGTTTGTTCCAATAATGGTTCTTGGTCTTCGCCACATGGAACGTATTTTGCACCAAATGCGGTTATGTCGGCGGCCTGACTAATTGGATATGTCATAAACCCTGTTGGAATACCGCCGTCAAAGTTCTTTTCTTTGATTTCTGTTTTGATTGTCGGATTGCGTTGCAAACGCCCCAATGTTACCAGGTTCATATAATAGAACGTCAATTCGGTCAATTCCGGAATTTGTGATTGCACGAAAATTGTCGTCTTTTCTGGATCAAGACCCACCGACAGGTAATCCAATGCGACCTCTATCAAATTCTGGCGAATTTTTTCGGGGTTGCGTGCATTATCGGTCAATGCCTGGCAATCAGCAATAAAAACATATTGCTTGTATCGCGGGTCATCTTGTAATTCAAGACGTTTACGCAAACTGCCCACATAGTGCCCAATGTGCAAACGTCCCGTCGGACGATCGCCGGTTACAATTATTTCTTTTTCTTGTGTCATATTAAAATCCTTATGCTTTTTTGTTATTACGGTAATTTATTTGTTTTTTTGTGTATAAAAATTACCGACGCCATCGTCCATAAAATGGCGCATCGACAAAATCATCAAAAGCATAACGTTGTTCAATCATGTTCGTTCCCATTATAGGTTTTATTCATATAATTGTCAAACAAAAAGCCCCGCATTGACCAGAAATACAAGGCGGGGCTTTTCTCAAGGAGTCCTGTGATACAAAGATTATCTGTGTTTTTGTCTTTGCATCATAGAACGTCTGCGTGCAATCAACGCCACGGTAAATGCACCAGTGCCCAACAAACCATAACCGGCCCATTTTGTGCGTGTTGAATTGCGTTTCTGCGTGGCTTCTTTCAAAGCATCTTCTGCGTCCTTGGTTTTATTTACCGCCAATGACAAACGCAAGTATTTAACTGCCCTTTCATACTTTTCCATGGCCAGATACGCCATACCGATATTATATGTTGACGCACCAATTTCTTTGTTGGTCTGCGCAATTTTATACGCGGCCTTGGCCAATTCTAACGCGGTTTCATAATCGCCGTCGCGATATGCAAACAACGAACTGTCGTTCAAATCGCCACATGTATGCAATTGTTCCGCCACGGCAAAACTTATTGTATCGGTTTTTTGCACCGGTTCAAATTTACCCGTTTCTATTTGCGTTACAAATGTCGGATCCATCTCGTTCAACAATTGACGCAATGTTTTACGGTTAATTGTATTTCCGTGTTCATCAACAGGATTTTTTACCCATTCTTTGAATTTTACCAATGCATCTGGGTTAACCTGCCATGTGCCATCTCTACGTTTGGTGAACAACGCAGATTTTTTGTGACCAATGCAACGCCAGAAATCATACATGCACCCCATTGGCAAATCTAATAAATCCTTGGCTTTGATATTACCCATCGCCATTTGACCTTCTAACCAACGACGCCAGTAAATACCACCACCTTCTTTGGTAAACCCACCCAATGTATTTGCCCATGCCTTGGTTGAACCACCATTTAACAACACACGACCAAAACTTGTCGGTGCAGTTATCGGATATTTGGCAAACAAGGCGGCAACTTGGTCCGCTGTGACATCATCACCATATTGCGCATAAAGAGCACGCAATTCCGCATTGCGATTACAGTGTTGTTTGTCAGATGGGTTTTCAATGATATTCGTACAAGAATTATAGATAATAGACGCCAAACAGAATGCCTTGCCTTCGGTATCTATTTCCAGTGCATCTATACCCACTTCATAGCACCACATAAAGAAAAACGTTTCACGTTCTTCATAGAACGCCGCGGCTTTTTCATACGCTTCACGTAATGTGATGTGGCGTGTATTTTGTGTGACCGCTTTACCATCCAATTGTGTAAGACCAAAACCAATGGTCCAAACACCCTTGCTGTCTTGATATGGTTTACACAAACCCTTTTCATCTAATTTGGTACCTTCCGCCAAAATTGTTTCTAACATGATTTGTGGCGTCAATGTTTGCATACGTGCCTTGAAATCTTTAAACTTGGCAACTTCTTGCTTTTTGGACGCTGGGGCTTCTGTGGCCTGCTCATCTTCATCCTGGTTTTCTGACCCTTGGGATGAACAACCAGACAACATCAAACCACCCGCGGCAATTAAAAGTAAATCTATCAGTTTTTTATTACTCATTTATGGACTCCTTGATTTATACATTTCATATATAATACAAAAATAAATAATGTCAAGTATTTTATTGAATTTTTTTAATAATTATTTTGTACGACACGGAAATTTATGGGAAAAACGTATAAATTGTGCTATAATTTCACAAAAGGTTTACATCAAAATGCAATCAGAAAAAATTACCAACGCCACAAAAATACAACGTATTATCAACACGTTAAAAGAAAAAGAAGCAGTTTTTCAATCGGGTCATTGGTCGTCTGCAGAGGATTTTGAACATAAATTGCGTACAGATGGTTTTATCCCCCCTGTGCCAATATCGCATAAATACAATTTTCCAAATGGTATGTCCGAAAAAGAATACGAAGATATGGCCATGTGGTTAACATATATCATATATTTTGACCCCACACGCATCTATGACACACAGAAATATGTAGATACCCTTACACGCGGTTCAAGTATGACAGATGAAGAAAAACAGGCATATTATGATAAAATGGTCGCAATTACCGGGGAACTTAGCGATGCCGAGAAAGACCAAATCGTTAGGTTTTTCACAAATTCGCAAGAAAATGCCATCCAATATTTTTCCAAAATGACCAAGAATTTACAAAATGCCAATCCCGAAATTGCGGATATCAAGATAAATCCTGGGGCCGTACAAAATATGTTTGATTTGGCAATCGGTGCCACATCGCGTTTTCATCCCGATGATATTAAATATTATATGTCCCTTGGTGACATTGGCCCAGCGCAACAAAATCAAAGAAAAATCGGTGACGTTTTGGGGTATGCCCCACATATATTTATTGAACCAAGCCGTGTAAATCAAATTATAAATGGAATAATCATTCAACGAAATATGCACCAAGGACGCACACAGCAATAAAAAACGGGGTAAAACCCCGTTTTTTTGGATCAAAGGTAAAATTAAATGATTTACCAATTGCGTCTTTGTTCTTCAAGCATACAACCGTATACTGCACTAAGATTTCCCTGTGCAGAATGCAACTTCTGGGCGGCCAATGCAACATTCATCGGTACCGCGGCTTTTTTTACCACATTTGTATACGGTTCAGCATACAAGAAATATGCGTTTACCGCTTCTCGGTGCATACCTTGGAACAATTGACCTTCATATGCAAATATTGCCGTTTTTGCCGCAGAATATTCTATTACAAATGACGAACTCGCACCATAAACATAGTACAAGCCAATTTCGCCCAATCTTTGACGGGCCATCAATTCTTGCCCCTCTTTGGTATTCCAATAGAAACCACCAATCGGGCTTGTTAAAATTCTTACTTTGTCATCCGAACCATTATCGTACATACATGTTCCCATAGCACCTGGACGGTCTTTATTATAACTTTCGGTGAATTGCATTAACCATGGTTGAACAACCGCAAGTTGTGCATCGCACTCGGCTTTTGCATTCTCATATTTCTGTTGGCTTGTTAAGTTTTGCATATTATTACCTCTATAACTTTTATTTAATAAAACCTCTTTCACGCATACAACCATAAAGCGCCCCAAGATAAGTTTGTGCGGAACCCAATTCTTTGGCGGCCAATGCGATATCCATTGACACCGGATATTGTACGCCTTTGTGCAAGAAGTACGCGTTGATTGGTGTTGAATGTGGTGCCTTGAACAATTGATCTTTGTATCTGTAGATACGTTCACCGTCAAATCTGTATTCTATAATGAATGAGGCACCGGCAAATTTTACATAAGATATTGATATTTTGCCTGCGTCATTAAGTGCGCGTAATCTTTTACCTGCTTCGGTATCCCAGAAAAAATTATCTTGTGGCCCCGCCAAAATAGTTACTTCTTCGTAAAACCCGGTTCCCAGGTCATATTTTTCAGAAAATTCTTTCAAAAACGGCTGAACAATCCCAGTTTTTTCCTGAATTAAACGTTCCTGTTCGTGATAATCGTGTTCGTATTCTTGTTGTGTTCTCATCCAAATCTCCTTTGGTTCTTTGACTATAATATAATACAAAAATACAAAATGTCAAGTTATTGCTTTTTATTTCATTTTTTAACACATTTTATCTTGATTTTTTCAAGATTGTTCTGTTATAATCACCCCTGCCCTGCGGAGCGTTGGCAGAGTGGTAATGCAGCGGATTGCTAATCCGTGACCGTGTTATAGCGGTCCATAGGTTCGAGTCCTATACGCTCCGCCATTTTTTATGGGATTTTCTTGATTTTTTGTTGATTTTAGATTTTTCTAAATCTTGGTTGACCATTAACGTTTTCAGCCCACATTTTCAATGGTCGGCACCATATTTGTCCATTTGGAAATTCGTCTGATTTATACAATGCCTTGTAAATTACCATATCTTCCAAGGTTTCAGAATGTTTGCCGATTGCAATAACCATATAATGGTGATGATTCTTGTAATGTTCGTACACTGCGCCAATTTCCGGCATTTTATTTTCCTTTACATATTATTGTTACTATCGATAATAACCCATTTTTTTCCATCAAACCCAAGGTGGAAATATTTACCCGTTCCAATGCCACCAACCAAGTGTCCACAGAATTTCATTATTGCGCGCGTAATTCCGCCATGTGATGCAATGGCGATATTCTTGTAATCTGTTTTCAACACATCCTGCATTGCCGCGGTGACGCGTGCCAAGGTTTCCGCACTTTCACGGATATCATCGGGATTATCCATTTCCCACGTGTAAAAAACCGCATCCCCAAATCTATCATCTTGGATTATTGGTGCATTTGGATGTTTTTGCGCAACAATTTGCGCGGTATGAACAGAACGTTCGTGTGGGGAAACAAAAAACACATCAATTTGTTTGTCGGCCAATGCGGATGCTAATTTTTCCGCCTCGTCCACACCATCATCAGTCAAACGACGGCCAGACATCAGACTGTGGCGAATATTCTCGTCAACAGCATTCGTTTTGCCATGCCGAAATAAATACAAATGCCGCAGAAAATCTGACATATTTAGTCCTTGGCCGATGGTTTATCTATTTTGCGCGTCATACGAAGGAACTTTTCCGCACGCAAATCAGGCAATCTTTCGGGATCGGTCTTTTGCAGTAATTTTATTTGTTCGCTAACCGCGTTGGCAAGGTTTTCCATCATCGTTTGCCAATCAGTATGTGCACCGCCCGCCGGTTCGGCAATCACTTTGTCAATGACGCGCATGTTCATCATATCATTTGCGGTCAATTTTAATGCCTCCGCCGCGGTTGCCTTGAACTTGTTATCTTTCCATAAAATACTCGCACAAGATTCCGGCGCAATAACCGAATAAATTGCGTTTTCCAACATCAATACACAATCACCCGTTCCAATTGCAATTGCACCCCCGGACCCCCCTTCGCCGACGTTAACGGCGATATATGGTGTTTTAATAGAAAGCCCCGTTTGTATGGTTGATGCCACTGCTTCGGATTGACCGCGTTCTTCGGCCGCGGATCCTGCGAATGCGCCCGCCGTATCAAACAATGATATAACCGGCAAATTAAACCGTTCTGCCAAACGCATTAAACGTTGCGCCTTGCGATAACCTTCGGGATTTGGCATCCCAAAACGGTGCAATTGACGCGTTTCAATTGTACGACCCTTTTCTTGACCCAAAATCACCGCTGGGAACCCATTCCAAAAGCCAATACCACCACACATTGCCGCATCTTCCCCAAACAATCTATCCCCGGCAAGGTATGTCCAATCACTAACAATCCCATTAACATAGTCCAAGAAATGCGGGCGATTTTCGTTACGTGCAAGCAATACTTTATCGTATGCTTCGTTTTCACCCATACCACGCGCCTTTTTAGAAACATCAGAATCTTTTGGTGTTTGTGTAATTATCGGTTCAACCGGCCGTGATTGGTGTGTTAAAACCGCCAAAATCTTTTCCAAACGTGATTTCAATTCAACGCGAGGCACAACCATATCAACCATACCATGTTCATACAGGTAATCCGCCGTTTGGAAATTAGACGGTAATTTTTCACGAATATTTTGTTCAATAACGCGGCGACCCGCGAATCCAATACGCGCACCAGATTCCGCAATATTGATATCACCCAACATTGCAAATGATGCCGTAACACCGCCATATGTTGGATCGGTCAGCAATACGATGTATGGAATTTTTGCCTCGTGTAATTTGTTTACCGCAACGGTCGTACGCGCCATCTGCATCAAAGACAATATATTTTCTTGCATACGGGCACCACCACTGCACGCGACCATAATAAGTGGTTGGTGCGTTTGAATTGCATGTTCGGCACTTGCCACGATACCTTCACCGGCAACACGGCCCATAGACCCCATCATAAATTCGCCGTTTAAAATACATATCGTTGTTGGAATACCACCTATACGCCCATCCGCCGTTGTTACCGCATCATTGTATCCGGTATCAGAACGGCCCTCTTCTAACCTTTCGGTATAAGACACCCTATCAACAAAATTCAACGGATCATCCGGTAATGTTGGCAGTGGAATCTTTTCCCACGTCTTGTCATCGAACAACAAATCAAATCGTTGTTTTGGATTCATAATAAACGCCCGGCCACAACGCGGACAGATATAATGATTATCCTTGTAATCTTTGTAATAAACCAATCTGTCGCAAGATTCGCATTTAATCCACATCAACCGACGGACGCGGTCGTATCTTTCGCGATTTTTGTTTTTAATTCCGGATTTTTTGCCGAATAACATAGTGTTTATCCATTCATCTTTTTGATTAATTCACGGCTTGGTTTGAACAAAATTGTCGTATTCGCCGGCAAATGCATTGGTTGCCCCGTTACCGGGTTATATCCGACCTTGGTTGCACGTGGACGTGGTTGGAATGTTCCAAAACCACGGATTTCAATACGATTACCCGCGGCAATTGCATCTATCATTGCATTAGACACCGCATCCAAAACCGCCGCCGCATCTTTTGTGCGCATGCGTTTAAATTGAACCTGAATAGTACGTATAATATCGGAACGTTTCATAACTGTATTTCCCCTTGTTTTTTATGTACAGTCTGGATTCTAACACCCAAAAACAAATATTTCAAGTGGTTAAAAAATCTTGTAATTTTTGTAATAAAAAAGTTGCTTTTATTGCGTGCTAATTTATACTGAAAAACGACTTTAACAAAAAGGATTTTATATGATGCGTCCGTCTTTGCGTAAACCAAATCAAATGCGTCCGGTGTCAATGGAAACCGCCGTCAACAAATGGGCCGAAGGTTCATGCCTTATTAAAATGGGCGGCACACATGTATTGTGTACGGCAAGTGTTGATTTTGCACAACCAACATGGAAACGTTTGCAAAACAAAACGGGCGGATGGGTGACCGCAGAATACGCAATGTTGCCACGCGCGAACGGCACACGCAAAACAAGGGACGCAATTTCCAAAGACCATCGCAGTGCGGAAATATCACGCCTTATTGGACGTGCCCTGCGCAGTGTTGTTGACATGGAAAAACTTGGCAAAAATACTATTACCATTGATTGCGATGTACTTCAGGCCGACGGCGGTACACGCACCGCAAGTGTGACCGGCGGTTTTGTTGCAATGGCATTGGCCGTAAAATGGTTAATGGATAACGGACATATACGTGAAAATCCAATACGTGAAAATGTTGCCGCGATAAGTGCGGGCCTTTGGAACGGCGAACTGATATTAGATTTAGATTACGAAGAAGATTCCTGTGCGGAAATGGACGCGAACTTTGTTGTCGCGGAATCCGGTCGATTTATCGAAGTTCAATCAACCGGTGAACAACACCCATTTGAAAAATCACAATTATCAGAAATTATGGATATGGCCGCGGGTGGCATACAAAAACTGATTGATTTACAGAAACAGGTTTTATCGTAAAAAATCTATTTCTTCTGATTCAATATATCGTCCGATTTTATATATTCGGGCGAATTTTTTTGCAATTTTGTTTTCGCGCGTTTCGCATATTCGCGTGATTTTTCCGGTGATTTCTGCATACGATAATATTCCGCCATTGCCCAATCAGAACGTCCATCACTTTCACCATATGCACGCGCCAATGTCCAATATGCAAGTGGCGTTTCTTCCACCAATATCGCATGTTTGCAAAATTCAATCGCGCGTTCTTTATCACCGGGTTTATTACGTTCAATCAACACAAGCGCAAATGCAGTTTCTATCTGTGGTGATTTTGGTTTTAATTTTAATGCACGTTCATACGCGTCGGCACTGTCATCATAATGTCCATATGCGTATTCTATATCGCCCATCAATTCATAAAAGTACGGATTATTCGGTGAACGTGATACCAGTGTTCGTGTTCCGACCAATGCGCCGTCCAAATTGCCACCGCGCATATTTGCAATTGCACGCGCATAAATTGCGGCGTCACTTTTGTCAGAATATGGATACAACGTTTTTACGCGCCCTGCATTGTCCAGATACCCCACCAATTTTGCCCGAACCAGCGCGTATTTTTTTACCATATCATCAGAATCAGATTTATATTTTTTATTTTTGATTTCTGGTTCCGCCAATCTATCGCGCACGTGTTTAAGGCGTTCTGATGTTAACGGGTGGTTTATCGCATTTGGATTTATTTTTGATTCAATATGCGACATCATATCGTTCATTTGATTAAATACATCCAAGAATCCGTTCGGATTTACCCCCGCGCGCACCATAAGGTTTAATCCCATATCGTCGGCCATACGTTCTTCGTCACGCGAAAAAGACAATATTGATTGTCGTGCAATTGATGTCGCACCCGCCATAACACCCGCACCCAACGACGGATTTCCACCCGCCACCATAAGGCCGACACCAAGTGCCTGAATCAACATGGTGCGTTTCATTTCGGCCTCCATTGCCGCCGACATTTGTGCCATATGTCCACCAATCATATGCCCCATTTCGTGTGCGACAACCGCACGCAGTGCATTTGGCGATGTAACGCGTGTTAGTAATCCTGTATAGATATAAACATCTTCGCCACTCATAACAAACGCGTTGAAATCATCATTGTTCACGATATAAACCTGCATACGCGATGGCGATATGTCCGCGGCCGTTGCCAATGGTGCGATAATTTCTTTAACCACAGATTCTATTTCTGTGTCGTTAATAAGTGACGCCGCATTTGCATAAATCGGACAAAGCACGCAAAATAAAATAGCAAATAATTTTCGCATTATGCCCCCAATGTTGTTGACCGATCAAACACATACATTAAATCACGCACCCACGGTTCAATCGTTACCATATCGGCCGCCGCACGTGATGCCAATTTGAATAAATCCCGATGTTCGCGATATTCAACAAAATGATAGTTTATCCATCCACTTTGCCGTGTACCAAGTAATTCGCCAACACCACGCATCATTAAATCTTGTTCGGCAATCACAAAACCATCATCGGTGTCCACCAAAACATCCAAACGTTTTAACCCGTCCGGCGAAACATTATTTCCGTAAAGCAATATACAGAACGATTGTGCCCCGCCCCGTCCAACACGACCGCGTAATTGGTGCAATGCGGCAAGTCCAAATCTTTCCGCATTTTCAATCACAATTATTGTGGCATCGGGAACATCAATTCCGACCTCTATAACCGTGGTGGCAACAAGAATTTTTATATTAGAATCTTTATCGGCAAATTTTGCCATTACCGCATCACGTTCATTTTTCGGCATTTGCCCATGAACCAGACCCACACATGTAAAATGTTTCTTTAATTCATCATAACGATATTCCGCCGCCGTTGCATCAGATTCTTCGGAATCCGCGACCAATGGGCACACCCAGAACACTTTGGCACCCGATGCAATTTGTGGTTTCATATGTTCCATCAACGCACCAACACGTGATATTGGTAATTTGGTCGTTTTAATTGGAATACGGCCGGCAGGTTTTTCTTTGATTATTGAAATATCCATATCCCCATAAATTGTCATAGATAACGTGCGCGGAATCGGTGTCGCCGACAATGCAAGAACATCCGGATTATTCCCCTTGACACGCAAAGATTCACGTTGTGCAACACCAAAACGATGCTGTTCATCAATGATAACCAAACCCAAATCTTTATAAATCACATCTTCGGAAAAAAGCGCGTGCGTCCCAACAATCAACCGCGTGCGGCCCGACCGCAGTGATGTTAATTTCTCGCGCCGCGCAACACCTTTATCACGACCGGTTAGGATATCACACACCAAACCCAATTTATCGCATAACGGTTTAAGTTTTGCATAATGTTGTCCCGCCAATGTATCGGTCGGTGCAAGTAACGCCGTCTGGGCACCAAATTCAGCCATCATTATTGTTGCGGCCATCGCAACCATTGTTTTGCCACAACCAACATCCCCCTGGACCAGGCGCATCATCGGAAAGGGACGCAACATATCGGTTTTGATTTCATCTATGACCTGCTTTTGTCCACCCGTTAAATCAAACGGCAAAGAAGAATAGAATTTTTCCAACAAATCGTATTTCTTTTGTCGCACATTACGACGGTGCCGTTCATCACTGCGTGTGCGACGACTTATTGCGATTGCCGTTTGGTGTGCCAATAATTCGAAATATGCCAATTTAACAATATCATCCGACATTGGTAATAAATCGGCATTTGTTTTTGCAAAGTGCGCGTTGCGTAAAGATTCAAAGAATTCAACAATATGTTCATCTTCACCGGCAAGTTTTATGTCAAAATCGGCGAAAACTTGGTCGCGAATATTGGTAAATGTCTTTTGTGTGATTCCTTCGCCAGATGGATATATCGCCTGAATCTTGGGTATTTTATCGGCATTGGTCGGCTCTTCGACAAAGTCCGGATGATTTATTGTTGGTGTGGCACCAGATTCCAATTTACCACTAACAATGCGCCATTCGCCAATCGGGAACTTTTTCACCCAATAATCCAAGAAATTGGTATTAAAGAATTGAATTACAACCGTCTTGCCGGCCTTGTCGGCACAGGTTATACGTGTCGGGCGACGACGGCGACCAAATGTTTGGCCGGCTTTCACAGATTTAACCTGAACCATAATCGTGATTACTTCGCCCGGATTCGCGGTCGCCACGGAATCTATGATGCCGCGGTCTTTGACATAGGACGGAATATGCAACATAAAATCCAATATTCGCCGCCCACCCAACAAATCGGCAAACCGCGTTGCCAATACGGGCCCCACCCCGCGAATAAATTGCAGGTCCGTGTTTAGAAAATCGAACAATTCCTTCTTCATATATGTTAAAAATACTAAAAAGACCGCCTATATAGCAAGGGAAAATAAAGCCCATAAAAGAAAAACCTTGAAAACCAAATATTTTAATGATAGACTGCATCTCACACATGGCGGATGTAGCTCAGCTGGTTAGAGCGTCGGTTTGTGGTACCGAATGTCGCCGGTTCGAATCCGGTCATCCGCCCCATGAAAAATTAAACACGCCAACGGCGTGGTTTATTTTTTATCTGGACGAGTCGGATGAGAACCGCAGGTTCGACACGATAGCCGGTTTCACAAATGTAATGCAGTGAAACCGTTGCGAGTGGAAGGGCCCCAATGCGTAGCGTTGGGATGTGCAATCCGGTCATCCGCCCCAGAATTCAAAAATGCCCGTTTGGGCATTTTTATTTATTCGGTTAATTTATATGATGTTTCTATCAAATTTTGAATATTTTTTAATGGTAATGTTCCATCCAATAATGCTGTGACCCAATGATTTTTATTCATATGATATGCCGGGAAAACACCACGTACACCGCGAAAAAAATCTGCATCATTTGTTTTTACATTTATAATGTCAACTTCACCATCACCCGACAGGCCCAAAACACTGCGTGGAACATTACCCATCAATGCGAACCATTTATTATTATTTTTGTGTCGAAATATGCAATATGTTGGATAACGCCTCCACAGATATTCTGGGGAAGCGTTATACTTTTTATCTATGAATTTTATGATTTCCTGTTTCATTGCATTTGTTCATCGGCCCAGGTTTTCAATTCAGTGGCAGAAACATTTGTTGGAAAACGTTTACCGGCCAAGACCTTTGCATTTGGTGCCAATGCTTGCAAGTTTGCGCCATAATCGCCGATAACACTGCTGCCTGATGTGGCAAACGGTATAACCGTTTTGCCTGCAAAATCATAGCTTTCAATAAATGTATCCATAATAGATGGTTCACGTCCCCACCAAATTGGCGAACCAACAAATACTATATTGTATTGTGATATGTCCGCGATTTTTGATGCGATTGCAGGTCTGGAACTTCTGTCACCCATTTCAACTGATGAACGGCTTTTATCATTATGCCAATTCAAATCTTCGCTTGTATATGGTTGTTCCGGAACGATTTCAAATAAATCGGCCCCTATTGCCGTCGCAAGCGTTGAAGCCACAGATTTTGTATTGCCGGTGGCACTGAAATATGCGACTAAAATTTTGTTATCATTTGTTGCGTCATTTGACGTGGCAACACGCGGACGTAAAGCCCAAAAGATTCCAACAATCACTATGATTATTGCCAAAATGTATAATACTTTTTTCATATTTTTCTCCTTTGTTATTTTTTATCTAAATCTACCAATTTATACTTTCGGGACCCAACACCGATTTTTTCGGCCATCTCTAATGTGTGCAGGCCGTTACGATCAGCGATACGTTCCATCAGTTTTTTATTGCCATCGGCATTGGACACCATATCTATACCGGCCTGATCAACGGCAACCGGGTCGCGTGATACCAATATACCAATATCGTGGATATCTGGTTCGGCCGGGTTTGCATTGCAATCGCAATCAATACTGATGCGGTTCAACACATTGATATAAACCATATTGTCACGGCCGACATAATCTGTGACCGCTTTGGCGGCATCCGCCATGGCTTCCAAAAATGCATCTTGTTCACCACCCCATGGATTATCTTTGGATGTGCCCCCACTGTGAATCCATGCCTTGCCCATGGATGATGCAAAACCGATAGAAATATTTTTTAATGCACCGCCAAATCCGGCCATTTGATGCCCCTTGAAATGCGACAAAACGACGTATGATGGATAATTCGCGAAATGCGTTCCGACATAGTTTTCGGTCAAACGGTTTCCACCTTTGACAGGCAACGTCATACTGCCCTCTTCATCCATAATATCAACAGGTGCGACATCTAAAAATCCACGTTCACGTATTGCCGCCCAGTGTGATTTACTGTCGTTGCGGTTGCCGGCATAGGCAGTATTACATTCAACAATTGTTCCATCCAATTCATCAATCAAATCTTTGATAAGAGTCGGACGCAGATAGTTTGTCTTGGCGGATTCACCGGTACTCATTTTTACACCGACCTTCCCAGCAGGTTTCCAATTTAATGCATGGTATGCACGAACCAAACCCGCGGGCGAAATATCACGTGTAAAATATACAACTGGCACATCATTCGAAGCGGTTGCATAATGCAAACCAACCCCTGTCGTAATTACAGCCGCAGCCCCCAATGCCGCAATAGTTGATTTTTTCATACTGTATCCTTTTTTATTTTAAATTTGTTTTAAAGAATTGTTCCAGTTTATCAAATGGTATCTTTTCCATATTGTCATATAAATCAACATGGTTTGCCCCCGGAATAATCATTAACTCTTTGTTATCGCCGGTAAGTTTGGCAAATGCACCTTCGCTAAAATAACGACTGTGTGCTTTTTCACCGTGTATCAGTAATACAGGGGTGCGAATTTCATGTGCATATTGTAACAACGGCATGTTGATAAACGACAAAGAACTTGTTTTGTTCCAACCACCATTTGAATTCAATGAACGTTTATGATATCCGCGTGGTGTTTTGTAATACGCATAATAATCTTTAACAAATTGTGGTGCATCATCTGGCAATGGATCAACCACACCACCAGCCAAATCATACCTGCCGTTTTTATAGTCAATCGTGCGTTGTTCGTTCAATGATTTTTTATTTGCGAAACGTGCATCTGCATTATCATCAACATCATCATAACCCTTGGCAGAAATACGCGTCATATCATACATGGTTGATGCGACTGTTGCCTTGATACGTGTATCCATTGCCGCAGCATTTATTGCCATACCACCCCAACCACAGATACCAATAATACCAATTTTTTCTGCATCGACATCTTTGCGATTTGCCAAATAATCAACCGCAGCCGAAAAATCTTCGGTGTTTATATCGGGTGATGCCACATAACGAACATTTCCACCACTTTCACCAGTAAATGAGGGGTCAAATGCCAATGTTATAAATCCACGTGATGCCATTTCTTGGGCATACAGACCAGATGATTGTTCTTTGACCGCGCCAAATGGCCCAGATACCGCAATCGCAGGCATCTTGTCAGTAGTTTTCTTTTTCGGCATATATAAATCACCAGTAAGTTCTATTCCGTACCTATTATGAAAATGTACTTTTTGTGTGATAACTTCGGGATTCTTGGGAAAAACATTATCCCATTTATTACCAAGAAACATAAAGTATCCAGCGATTCCAAGTGCAATGATTGCTAATATAATTGTCCATTTCATTTTTGACTCCTTTCGTTTTTAAACATACGAAATATACAAAAATTTTGCAAGTGAATAACCGAATATTTTTTCTTCCGAATTATTTCTGAACTTATCTGAACGAACTGTATTTTTGGTATTCCAACAATTTAAAAATGCCCCAAACGGGGCATTTTTTATTTTTTAATCTTTACCATTTTCTTAAGGCTTTTTAGACCTTTTGATAAATCGCTTTCTTCGCCCGGTTTAACCTCGCCTGCATCTAATTCCGAACAGCAATGTGGACATTTTGTCGCGGTGATATCAACCGTAGATTTGCAATATGGGCATGTGCGTGTTGTAACCGCTTTTTTCGCCTTCATCTTGTTAACGGTACGGACAATCAAGAACGCCGCAAACATTGTGATAATGAAACTGATAACCGTATTCAAAAACACACCCAAATTAAGTGTTGTTGCACCAGCAGCCTGGGCTTCGGCGATGGTATTAAATGTTTGACCATTTGCCCCCGCCAAAACAAAGAACCATTGTGAAAAATCAACACCGCCAATCAAAAGTCCAATCGGTGGCATAATAACATCTTTGACCAATGAATTGACCACGCCAGTCATCACAGACCCAACGATGATACCTATTGCCATGTCAATTGCATTACCACGTTCCGCAAAATCACGAAATTCTTTTAGAAATTTACTTGCCATTGTTTTGTTCCTTTTGGTTTAAGTGTTGATTCAATGCATCCACGACCTTGGCCAACGTTTTGTGCAAACTTTCGTCAAACGTTTCAACGGTTATGTTTGCCATTGCATATGTGTTATACCGCTCTGCAATCAATTGAGCAAGGATTTTTTTACTATCATTGTTCAAAAGTTGCGGTCGCGTGTTACGAAACTGGGTTCGTTTAACCAGTAAATCAAGGTCCGCCTTTAGCCAAATACTAATGGCATCTTTTAACACGCGTTCCCGAATTTCTGGGGTTATAAACGCCCCTTCGCCCGTGGATATAACCTTGACCCGCGGGGGTGAATCAATAAGGCGATCGACAACCTGGCGTTCAACGCGGCGAAATTCTTTTTCCCCATAAAGAGAAAATATATCGACCACACTGCATCCGGCGGCACGTTCGATTTCTTTGTCCGAATCAATAAATGGAACGCCCAAATGATGCGCCAATGCGCGACCAACACTGGTCTTGCCCGCCCCCATGAGGCCAACCATAACAATCGGTTTATCAAGTTTCAGATTTGTTTTCATGGGTTTCATTCTAAATAATTTTTTAACCATGGACAATAAAAACTTTATTTGGCGAATCCGAACTTTTTTGTTGACTTTTGTACGAAATACACATAAAATATGGCCTGCACAGTTCTGGGGTTGTAGCTCAGTTGATTAGAGCGCCTGATTTGCATTCAGGAGGTCGTGGGTTTGAGTCCCATCAGCTCCACCAGAAATAAAAGAATAGATAAAATCGCCAAAAGGGGGTGAATAGTTTATGGTTAAGGTTCTTGTACGTGATAACAATGTTGAACAGGCACTGCGCGTTGCAAAGCGTAAATCTCAAAAAGAAGGCCTTTATCGCGAAACGAAAGAACGCCAGCGTTATGAAAAACCAACAACTAAACGCAAACGTTTGAAAGAAGAAGCCGTTCGCAATGAAAAGAAACGTCAATCAAAGCAAAGAATGGTTTTCGGATTCTAATTCAAAACGCCCAATCGGGCGTTTTCTTATTCCCATTTTGTTTTAGGTATTTGTTCGTATTGTTTGGGTATTGCCCGTGCGGTATAATGCAATTGTCCAAAAGACAAACTTAAACAATTTCTATGGGAGAGAAAAATGAAAGGATTTACAGATTACGTTCTTGCACCGTTAACTTTTATTGGGGCTATAAACTGGGGGTTGGTTGGAATCTTTGGTTTTGATTTGGTCGCATGGCTGTTTGGCCCGGCCACCATGGTCAGCAATATCGTCTATGCAATCATCGGTGTTGCCGCGGTTGTATGGCTGATATTGATGTTCATTGACAGACCAACCAGATAAATATTTGTCTTTTTTATACCGCATCCCGTCAAGGATTCTTGGCGGGGTTCATTTTACTTATATTTTTGAGGATATTGTGGTACAATATTGCATATAACGGGGGAAAAATGGTTGATATAAATACAGAAGAAGTTTTTAAAAAATTAAAGAAACAACATGGCGAAACATTTGCCAAAATTATGCGTGGGGACGAGGATCATAATGGGGATTTATGCGCCATTCCTAATATTTTGCATATATTAGAATTTGCAGGGCATAATCCAGACGAGGCGAGACAATTACGCAAGGTTATTCTAGAAATTTACTCTTCCAAAGACAAAGCTATAAAAACCATACACAAAACAGATAAAGATCCATTGCAATTATTAAGTGATGCTGGGTACGATGCATTTGTCGTCGAAACCGAACAACAAAAAAATTCTATAATTGGTTATTATCGCGCAAACGAGAGATTGTGTACTTTTGCCGATTCAAACCGTCATAAGAACTATTACATGATACACGCGATTAAAAAAGAGGTACTTGGTGATGATAAATTACCAGAAAACGAATGGCATATTAAACCATCTGATCACCCACAACGTCAAGATGAATACGGTACATCGGTTATATCAATTCAGATTGCCAGGACCGGCGGTTTTATATCAATAAAAAATCGTTATAATCACAGTGTTGCAAACCCAGATGCCACATTTAACAACAATCCAGATAATATTATTTCGGGATTAAGTTATGCACTTAAAAAACATTTTAAGGTTGATTTTAAAACAACCAAAACCCCATTACCGGATAATTTTCGTATGGTAAATGACCAATTAGTGCGATTCAATTATGAAAAAAACAATATATATTTTGGCTCTGATTATTATTTCAGTGGCAGTACGATTACAAAACTTAAAGACGATGGCAGTCAATTATTGTTCTATCATGGATTTATGTTGGATATGTCTCATAATAATAGCCGTATAGTATCAATTGCCGGAGAAGAACAGGAATTTTGCGAAGCCCTTAACAAATATATTCAAGGGAAAAAGATAAAGGTAACCGGTGCCAAGGGTTCAACAAAAAGCATACTTTTGAATGGCGAACGATTTATGGATATTGTTGATGGCAGAATAACATTTATAAATGCCCCGACCATTGTGTACATGCCTCTGCTCAAGACCATAAATCCAGAACTTGGTACATCGGGTTTGAGTGGCGAACAAGATTTTAGTAATGTCGATTACTTGAATCTAGAACATGTAAATTTAGGAGATGTAACAGGTGTAAAACTTAACCCGAAGGCCACCGCAATAATCACGGCAGGTTTAAAATTATCGGGCGATTTGGACTTTAGTGGTGTAAAATTCCTAAATATAGGTTACTCTGTTAATGATGGTTGGTATGGTGATTTGTTAAACAATGTAACTGGTATAAAATTTAATCCGAATGCCGATACAATAAAGTTGGGTATTGGTTTAAAATTATCGGGGAATTTAGATTTTAGTGGTGTAAGGTTCTTGGATACGGAACATGTAAATTTAAAAAATGTCACAGGTATAAAATTTAATCCGAATGCCAACACAATAAAGGTAGGCTGCTCTTTAAAATTATCAGGGAATTTAGATTTTAGTGGCGTAAGGCACTTGAAGTTGGGGACTGATATAGGCTTGGTCGATTCAACAAATGTCACTGGCGTCAAATGTGGAACCGCAGACACCGTAGAACTTAATGTAACGGCATTAAGTGGCAATTTAGATTTTAGTAGGGTGCAATCTCTGACCATAAATGGCAGATCCAAATTTTGTCGTTCTGGTTATGCTGATTTAACAAATGTAACAGGTATAAAATTCAATCCAAGTGGTCGCGCATACTTATCTTATGTAAAGTTATCCGGCAATCTGGATTTTAGTAATTTACATGATGTCCCGTATATAAACAACTCCGATTTGACAAACGTTACTGGTATAAAATTAAATTCAGAACAATCTATTAATTTTTATGAGGATATATTGCCTAGAAATTTAAATATCGATGGTGGAGATT
>JAGCET010000028.1 GCA_017650505.1 Alphaproteobacteria bacterium | reverse complement strand
ATCTGCGCTACTACGGGCCCTACATAATCTGCGTTGAAACTCGGTTTCTTTATCGGTTTGAACAAAAATTTTGTATGAATTTGGAAGTTGTTCAGTCAACAACGCCGCACCTATACCTTCTATAATCACAATATCTGATGTATTGGTCTCAAGAGCAGAAAGCAAAGGTAAAAAATCGTAAGCTTCCGGAAAGGTTGATGACATATACTGTGTTTTTGGGGTACCATCTTTGCCAATATATGTTTTTAGCGTTTTTTTACGGTATTCTTTATCTAGCATAAAATCATCCGTACGGAATATGCTGACTGTTTTGTTTATATCTTGTAACATATTTGACAGGTTATGTGCCAACGTTGATTTGCCACTGGCGCCATTACCTGAAATCAGGATGTGTTTATGTCCAGATTTGATGATCAAATTGCAAATATCTTGTATATCATAATTCATAGCATTACGATTATATTTGTAAGTTTCCTGGTTTGCAAGGCGTTTTTGGATCTTTTGACTATCAAAAAATAGGTCTTGTATAAAAAGCGGGATATTATGACGTAAAAGGGGGCGATTTTCGCCCATATAAGAGTAAATGCACGAAAAATCCCGCGGAACCGCGGGCTTTTTATCTGTATCGGCATATATGCCAGAATACTGGCGGAGATAGGGGGATTCGAACCCTCGATACAGTTTCCTGTATACACGATTTCGAGTCGTGCGCATTCAACCAGCTCTGCCATATCTCCGGTGTGGGTATTATACAACCCCGCAATCGTTTTGCAAGGGGTTTATACTTCAAAATCGTAATTTTTAACAGATTTTACAATTGCGGCGACAAGTTTGTCTTGGTGCGCGGAATTGGCCAGCAATTTTTCTTCGGCCTTGTTCGATAAATGCCCACATTCAATCAGTGCGCCCGGCACAGTCGAACGCAGAACCGCCAACGGCGCGTGACGCACGGCGGGGCCGGGCTGCTGCTCTATACCGGCGCGGTTAAATGCGCGGGCGCATCCATTTGCGTATTCTTCGCTCATTTCGGCGACCGCGTGTTGTTGCAACGCGGACAGCGCAACCCGAATATCTTTGGAAAAGTTTTCGAAACCATCAACATCAATCTTATCTGCGGCGTTTTCTGCATCGGCCAACTTCTGGGCCTCTTCGTCCGAAGCCTTTTCCGACAACGTATAAATCGAAAATCCCTTCATCGAACGACTTGGGTTTGCATTTGCATGAATAGACAGGAATAAATCGGCCTTTTTCTTTTCGGCGATTGCCGCGCGTTCATTCAGTTTTAAGTAAGTATCATCGCCACGTGTCATATACACCGTAAAGCCCGCATTACGCAACGCGGTGCGCAATTTTTGACCAATGGCCAACACGACCGTCTTTTCACGCGCGCCCCCGCGCCCGATACAGCCCGGATCTTTACCGCCGTGACCTGGGTCAATTACAATAATATGTTTCTTGTCAGCCGTCGTTGCCACCGTGGCGGTTTCCGCCGTTGTACCCTTGGTCGCATTTGTTCCCGCGACAAAATCCAATACCAATCGGTAATCATTATCACCGTTTGGTTCCAAAATCATAATCTGACTTTTCGGAATTTCGGCCACCGACCGGCGCAAATCTGCAACAATATTCAATGCGTCACCAATTGGAACCTGGCTAATATTTTTTACCAATGTTCCCGATGCAAGTTTTGGCGACACAGAATTGTTCGCCGCCGTATTAGACAACTTTACTGTCAAAGAATTTTCACCATAAACCAATGTATAAGATGGGCGATTTGCAGTTTCGATAACAAGTCGTGTTTTTCCATTCGGCTGGGCCCCTGTGCGCACAGACTTAATCGAATTGCGCGCGGCCAATGCCACACGTGGCAATGCGCCGGCGACCAAGATTCCAACACCGGTTATTTTCAAAAGATTCCGCCGTGATATTTTCATAACGGTTCACATTATATCAGAAAAAAGGTCGCGTTTCAAAATAAAGTTTTTTATTCAAATTTATGGTGGAAATAAAAAATCTTGCTGGTATTATATTTGGCATGAAGAAGATATTTACACCAATTTTATTAAGTTCTTTGTGTATTGCGCCCGCGTTTGCCGGGTTCGAAACCAAGGCTAAATCGGCTTTCCTTGTTGATTTCGATTCGGGGACAGAAATTGTGGCCAAGGCCGCCGATGAAATGATGCCGCCGTCGTCTATGCTGAAACTGATGACGTTGGCCGTTTTGTTCGATGAAGTTCGCGCCGGTCGGTTGAGTTTAGACGATAAAGTGCCCGTTGGCAAAAATGCAGATTACCAGGATCCCAAATGGTACCCGGCCAGCAAGATTTGCCTTAGCGCCGGTCAAGAAGTTTCTGTGCGGGATTTGATTTTGGGGCTTATTGTATTGTCGGGTGGCGATGCGTCCGTGGTTGTGGCCGAAAAAATCGCCGGATCGGAGGAAAATTTTACCCAGAATATGACACGCAAGGCGCGCGAAATTGGTATGCCGCAATCAACTTTTGGAAATGCAAGTGGCCTGCCCCACCCCGACAATTTGATGACAAGCCGGGAATTGGCAACGTTGGCGTATCATATTATTTCTGACTATCCAGAACTGTACCCGATGTTTGCAACCAAACGGTTTGAATTCGGCGACTATAAGACAGATTGGTGTCGCGATTGGGGTCGGACGCATACGGTGAACTATAATAAATTACTGTTTATAATGCCGGGCGCAGATGGTCTAAAGACCGGCCACACCGACAGTGGTGGTTATGGTATGGTGGCCAGTGCAACCCAAGGTGGCCGCCGTCTGATTGGGGTTATAAATGGATTTAAGGGGCGCGGGCACGACGCGTTGGCGAACGAGATGAAGAAACTGTTGACGCATGGATTTACAACAACAACCACGCGTGTATTCTATCGGCCGGGCGACGATGTTGTGACGGTTCCGGTATGGTATGGGCGTGCCGATACCGTTATGACATCGGTTTCCAAGAATTTTGCGGTGACCGTGGAAAAGTCAAATGGTATGTCGGGAATTCGTGTCTTGGCACGGTATAATGACCCGGTGGCGGCACCTGTTCGGGCGGGGGATGTGGTTGGTCAGGTTATTGCCGAACACAACGGCAAAGTTATTGCACGTGGCGATTTGGTTGCACGCGAAAATGTGAAACGTATTCAGTTCTTGGGCCGCGCGTGGCAAAATATTAAGGTTATGATATTCGGGAAATAGAATGGCAAAGAAAAATACACCACTTTATGAATTTCCGCACCCGATGGATAATGATATTGTAATCGGTCATGATGCAACATTGCGTGCATTTATGGATGCATGGGCGGCGCGCGATCGATACCCGTTGCACCCGGTATGGATGCTGACCGGGCCAAGTGGTATTGGCAAGGCAACATTAGCATACAAAATCGCCAAGATGGTTTACGGCAATGTCGGCGATTTCTTTATCATAGATATGGACCGCAATTTGGATAAAGACGGCCGTGTGAAATCCGATGGAAAATCTATTTCGGTCTTTACCGTGCGCGCGACAATCGAAAAGATGCAGATGTCGTCTATGTCGGGCGAATGGCGTGTTGTGTTGATAGATTCTGTGGACCAATTGACCGTGGCGGCGGCGAACGCAATATTAAAACTGCTGGAAGAACCACCGGCCAAGACATTGTTTTTATTAGTTGTGCACCAATTGTCGAATGTTTTGCCCACGGTGCGGTCGCGGGCGCGCGTTGAAAAGATGCGGCCATTATCTATTTCTGATTTGCGGCGGCTGTGCGCGCGGTTTATGCCCGAAGATGTAATTGACGATGAAACACTGCGATTGGCGAACGGGTCTTTTGGGCGTATTGCAAACCTGAAACAATCGGGGGGTGATGCGATATATCAAAAATTGGTTGATTTAGTCACGCGCAAAAATTCGACCCCGGCGGATGCAATGGCGATTGCGCGTGAAATTGCGCCGTACCCGGAACTGTATGGAATATTGTTGGACGTGATTGCGCACTTTCGTTTGGCGGAATTGTATCCGATGGCGACACGTGCAATTTCTGATGTCGGCCGCGTCAATTTGGAACCGGAAATCGCGATATTTAAGATTATATTGGAAATAAAAAAATGCTTATAGATACTCATTGTCATTTAACCTATGATATTGACCCGGCTGGCGTAGACACGGTAATTCGCCGTGCGGTCGTGGCGGGTGTAGGTGTTATAATTTGTCCAACCGCCGATCCCGAAGATATTCCGGGCGCGATAAAATTGGCGGAAACGTATGATAATGTCTTTGCGACAATCGGGATTCACCCGGAACACATTGGTGCGAACCCGGAAATGTATATTACCGATGAAATCTTGGCGCACCCGCGTGTATTGGGTGTTGGTGAAATTGGGTTGGACTATCATGAAATGGGCGCGGACACGCGGGATGCGCAAATTGAATTATTTATGGCACAGTTAGAAATGGCACATCGCGTAAATCTGCCCGTGGCAATACACACCCGGGAAGCCGAACAAGACACGGCGGACATAATGAATAAATTCCCAAATGTGCGCGGCGTTATGCACTGTTTCACATCCAGTTATGATTTGGCAAAGAAAATGTTGGACCACGGATTTTACTTTTCGGCAAGTGGCATTTTAACGTTCAAAAATGCGGGCGAAATCCGCGAAACATTTGCGAAAATTCCCCTTGACCGGTTGGTTGTAGAAACCGACAGCCCGTATTGCGCACCCGTTCCACACCGTGGCCACGTATGCGAACCCGCGTTTGTGACCGAGACAGCGCGCGTTTTGTCCGAAATAAAAAATGTTTCTTTTGAAAAATTGTCTGATATAATGTTAGAGAATGTAAAACAATTATATCCGAAAATAAAGTTATAGCCATGCCACGGAATATGATAAAATTTGGTGCCGTATCTGAAAACCGCAAAGCGCGGTTCAATTACACTGTTGAAGACACGGTGGAGGCCGGTATTGCCCTGACCGGCGCAGAAATCAAATCATTGCGATATGGTTTGGTAAATATTGTTGATGGTTTTGTGCAACACAGGGGCGGCAATTTGTTCTTGGCCGGGATAGAAATTCAGCGCCTGCCGACCGCGGCACGATATATAAACTTTGACGAACGTCGTCCGCGCCAATTATTATTGCATCGCGCACAAATAAATCGCCTGATTGGCAAGTTGAATGAAAAAGGCGCGACAATTTTTCCATTAAAATTGTATTTTAACAACCACGGGCGGTTAAAGGTTCTGTTGGGTGTCGGGTTCGGTAAAAACCGCGCAGACAAGCGCGAAACGATAAAACGTCGCGAATGGGAAAAAGACCGCGCCCGGTTGATGAAGGGATAGTGATAGTGGTTAGTGCAAGTGGGCCACAAATAACACCCTAGGCTTTGTTGACATAATCGCCCCCTGCCCCCGGCGTGCTATGCCGTACCCCTTTCCGACGGAAAGGGAAATTATATGCCACAAATGTGCCTGCACTAACACCCGTCGTGGCATGACCGCGCCGCAGTCGTGACAGACTAACCACTAAGTAAATTTTTTACTTGCGTTAGTATATAAAAATTTTCTACACTGATACGAAAGAAAGGGAGAAAAAATGAAAATTCCGCGGTTTCTGTGGGTTTTAGGCGTTTTTTATATAACCAGTGCGGTTGGTGCACCTGTTTATGATAGTTTTAAATTTAAACCGAACATGAATTTGGCCGAAGCACATGAATTTAGCCCCGTTTATACTGGGAAATGGTGTGCATGTAAAGATGGTAATGGACAGAAATGGTATAAAATCGCCCATTCTTACCCCAGTGAAAATGAACCCGAGTGCTATCAATCCGATCAACAAAATTGTCCTGCTTCGTATAATATAGCCAATGCCGACATCAGATTGTATAAAAATAATCCTACGACTAACGAGGTTGAAATACCTGTAAAAAAGGCGTGTGATGGTAACGGTCAAAATTGCGAAGAAGAAACTTTTCTTGGTTATCGACATCGTAGTACTTACCCAATAAAGGCCAAACAAAATGAAACCGATACATGGGGTTTTTTAAACGATCCATCTTTTACCACTTCAAACACTTATGATGCTTATGCCTGGTGGCGCGGTGTTAATGCAAAAACCAAGTTAAACATAACCTGGGACCCTGGGCGTGGTACCGGCACACACGAACCCACAGAATGTATTTATGGCGCCGAAGGTTCCCCGGGATGTCAGATTTTACCGGCGAATACTTTTAGTGCACCATCAAGTGGCAAGTATTTTGATGGTTGGGCATGTTATTCTGGTGGTACCACTAATTGTTATATTACGCGATACCTGCCCCAGGGGTTTGATGACCCTAGCGTTATGGGGGCACACACGATAACCGCTGTTAATACCTCTGACACCGATCCTGAATGGGATGATGATATTGGTGGGACAGTTCCAAGCACATTGGCAACCGCATACACCGGTAAAAATGATATTAAACTTACCGCAATGTGGGCACCGCACCAGGTGACATTTAAATGTCTCCCATATTCCAGGTCGCCCTTTGTTGGTGGTGGCACAACTTCTATCACCAAATATAAAAATGCAAATGGCCAGGGTGCAACAGATATCGTATATGGTTCAGAAATTCCATTAAAAACCAATATCGGCGATATCTGCAAATCACCATATTATTACTATGATGAAAATCACTATTATGCTACTGGGCAGAAAAATGAAAAATGGTGCGAAGAATCGCTTAAAGATGATAGCCCCTCCGTTTATTCCATAATTGGTTCCAATGAACTTGGTAGTGATTTTTGTAGAAGAAGTATGGATGGCTATACTATGCGGTATCTTTGTCCCGAAGATGCCGATGCTAACTTGCGTGGTTCCTGTAAAGTACCAAGTATTGACTATGAATGCGGTAACTTTGATGAAGGTGGAAATGTTCAGGGGATTCCTCCAGAAGAGTATCCTACTGAGTACCAACGGCCTTCTAATGGTAGTTGGGCTGTTAGTTCTAGTCCTTCACATTATAGGGGCACTATGTATGTGGATGAACGTAATCGTCCAATGCCGGCGAAACCGTATCCAAATGGTGGGGGGCTGTGTAGTACCGCCACGTTAACTCACACTCAACATCAATATTATGTTGTTGGCCAGGGGAATAATAACGAACCAGGAAATGGTTGTTGCATACCCCCAACATACAGCGATAAGACCGCGGTCTTTACGGGATGGCGCGCAAATAGCGGTTCACAAGTACTTACCAAACAAGGCGGTTGGGTGAATGGCACCACCAGTGATGATGCATGGTTGTTGAAACCAAATGAATATGGTAAAGGTTCACCGGCAACAAACGGTAACACAACTTGCAATTTATCAACAATGAATAATACTATAACCCCAAACACTTGGAATCCAGGTGCAGGTTGTAATCTGTGGCCGTGGGCGCGCAATGTAACATTGACGGCGGAATGGGACTATGCGGATATTGTGGTGACACTTAATACCACTAATGTTGGGAATGCCACTGCTCTATTGCCGAATCAGAGTACAACGCTTCATTTGGATTACAAAGAAGGTTTCTATACTGGTTATACCCCGACCGTTGAAACACCGGTCTTTACCCCACATTCATTTACTGGACTGGTTTCTTCTGGGTTGTCTGCCGTTCCATCACGTGGCGCCGGGTATATTTTCAGCGGTTATTATTGGTGCCCAAACAACAGCAATAGTTGTGATAATCCAGTGAAAATTATCGATGCCCAGGGGCACTTTACCAGTACTGTTACGATTAACGGTGAAACCAAACCAACAACAGAGTTTACCAAGGTTGATGCGGAGCTGTATCCGCACTGGGATTGTGATACCGCGAACGGTTATGTGGATAATAATGGCACGTGTGAACAAAAAACATATGAGGTTCAGGTAAAATGCAACTCAAGCGACAACCCGCGACCACTGGGCAACGCACTAACTTACAATCAGACACTATCTTACAATGAAAATCAGTTGACGACTAAGTGTACTGGTGTAACCGCGTGCAGCACCGGCAGCATACAGGATGGGTGGAGTATATGGTTGCCCGATCAAACATCCCCGGCGGTATTGCAGGTTTCTTTCCCGCATTCTATCGCCGGCGGTATCACGTATGGCGAGGCCACCCCGATAACCTTTGTTCCAAATTGCATCGGCGCATATCGTGCTGTATTTCAGTGCAAACCAAGCAACGATGTATATTTAGAATTATCCAACAGTGGGTATACTGGTTCAAATATGTATCAGATAACTGGAAACGTGAAAACATACTCGAACTTAAGCATTGGTTCTACGTTTTTGATACCCGCCGTGGCTTATAATGGTGAAACTGTTCCGGCCACCGGGTGTAGATTGACACTTCAAGATGGAGAAAACGGT
>JAGCET010000027.1 GCA_017650505.1 Alphaproteobacteria bacterium | reverse complement strand
GGGCATTTTTAAATTCCATGGACGGATCGGATGAGAACCGGAGGTTCGACACGATAGTTGACGAGAACGAATGAAATGAAGTTCGAGTCTTACGTGTGGAAGGGCCCCATCTCGCCGCAGGCGGATGGGATGTGCAATCCGGTCATCCGCCTTCGCTACGCTACGCCGAGACAGGTCCGCCCCATCCGTCTTTGCCGCAGGCAAAGCCGCGATTAGGGGCTTTGACGCGTAGCAAAACGGAATGCCGCGGTCACGGCCGCGGGCATGCGAAAGCACAACCGGGACGGAACGGGCCAACCATATTTTTTATCAAAAATCTTGACAATTTGTTTTTTTTTGCTATTTTTGACCCAAAAGTACAAGCAAAAGATGTAAAAAATGTCTGATAACGGAATGCTTAATAATGTAATTACCCCAGCCGATTATGTGCGTATAACAGACAAAACGTGGTTTGTTGGGAACGAAGAAACAAGAAAATATCATGGAGAATGGCTGTTGTGTCGTGACTATATACACACAGAAGAAGTTGCGAAAACACGTGAAAAACATCCAGATGTGACCGCGGTTCATTGTATGATATCAGAATCAAAACAGCCTTTTTGGGGTGATGATAGATTGGGTAATAATCAGTTTGATAAGGTATTACAATATCGTTTTGATAATCCGTCTGTTGTTCCGGGAATACAACAATACATGCGTGTCGAATTTCGTAACCTGTACGTCACTCCTTGGTATTGGGTTGGATTTAATTATGTTTTACCCGAGTATAGGCAATTTGAGATATGCTATACAATAAATTCTCTTGGGGACAAGTGTGTCGGTGCATTGCGATACAATAAAGATATTGAAGAAATGTTGGAATTTTTTGATGGTTGCGCCTTGTTTGACCGCCAGATGAAACTTTGGAAAGATAGTATAGAAACAAGACAACGTTTGTTGTTGAATGCAGCACCGGTACAAAAACGGGTATAATAAATTGTTCAATGACAAATAATGTACAAATTCCGGTCACCCACCGACTTTCACCGAAGCGATAGCAAGAGCTGAAAATCGAGTGTTTTGCCATAGCCTTGGCGAAGGCGGACAAATATTATGTTTGCAACCACCGGGCAGGGCGATTGGTTTTACCTTTCCGGGGACAAGGTTTTCAATATATACGGTAACGCGACCGATTCAGGGGTAATTTGTGGGTACAACTTTTGTACGGTATCAAATCGCGTCCTAAGATGTTCAACCATTTCTGGATAAAGTTGCGCCAGTGGTTTGCATCTGTCTCCGTCGCGCCACGGAACACCGGCCGTTTCTTTTTGAACCGGGACAATAAAATCGGCCATACCATCCGATGAAAATATAAAGTGCGCGGATGCCCGACCTTGTTTTGCGCAACTGTTTTTATCAAGTATTTCATAGTCTTGTTTTATTTGTATAACATTAAATTGTGCCATAACATGCCCAAGGTCGGTTTCATCGCTTCCAATACCAAATTCTTTGGCACGCCCCCAACGGCCGAAATTGTGCGCTTCGACAAGAAACGGTATATTATTCAGATAAACCCCGGTATTGTATCGTTGCGGAATTTTAGATGTTGCCATTTCGGTAATTTCCACACCATTTTCGTTGGATAATGCGCCAACTAATTCGATTAAACGTGCGTATATTTGGCCAAATTCCTGATTGTCATCATTGCTATTATCGGGAATCAGGTATGCGGTGAATTCAAAATGTTTGCCCAAATCAGAATTGCAAATTCGTGAAATTAAATTCTGGTTGGCTGTTTCATTATTGTGAAACCGGTCAATTGACAAAGAAAACGAGATTTTGTTGGTATATTTTGAAAAATCTATGTTATCCAAACTTTGCCATATCATTTGATTAACGGTGTTGTCTTCGGTCCACAGTGCATTTGTTCGTAAATCTATCCTGTAATTCCGGTTCACACATTCTTGGATGATGCGTGGTATATAATCCGGTGAGTACTCTTTATACGCGGTCATAACTTCACCGCCGTTAAATCCAACCGCACGCGTCCAATTTGGTTGCGCATCAAATTGGTCAAAGTAAAACAAAAGGTCGGACAATTCGATAAAGTTCTTTGGCTAGTGCGGGCCGGCCGACATGTGGCAATGCCGACAAAATGCATTACAATAATTGGTCAGCAAGAAATGCGCATTAAACCGTACGGGTATACGAAACGAATTCATTTTGAACCTTTTTTGCAGGAGATTGTACACAAAATAATAACACTGTCAACAAAAAAACTACTTCACAATATCATGAAAGATTTCGGCGGGGATTGTGCCACCGGTGATTGTGGAGCTCATTGGTGTGAAATCGTCATTTCCAACCCAGACACCGATAATTATTTTATCTGTGGCGCCAATAAACCACGCATCGCGGTTATCATTACTGGTGCCGGTTTTCCCACCAATAACACCGGGCGCGTTTGCGCGATGTCCCGTACCGCCGGCTGCGACAACGTTACGCAACAGTTCGGACATATAATCAACCGTCGTTTGGGATACTATCTGAATCGCATCGGATGGGTTCCGTTCATATATCGTATCGCCCGCCGAATTTACAATTTTGGTAATTGAATAAGGGCGCACAGATTCCCCATTATTCCATATAACGGCATATATCCCGGTCAGGTCCAAAAGACTTAATTCCGATGCACCCAGTACGGTTGAAAATTCGCGCTTCAAATGTCCGCCCGCACCCAATCGGCCCGCCATAGACAGTACGGAATCCAACCCGAACTGCGCGGTCAGTTTTAACGGCACAGAATTTACACTTTTTGCGAATGCGGTCGCAAGTGTTATGTCGCCATAATATTTTTCATTGTAATTTTTGGGGTTATAATCGCCAATCGCAAATTGTGAATCATTCACATACGTATCTGGCGTCATCCCATTTTCCAATGCAACCAAATAAACAACCGGCTTAAACGCACTGCCGGGTTGGCGGTGGGCGGTGGCGCGGTTAAACTGACTGACCTGGTAATCGGAACCGCCGACCATCGCGCGAATTGCGCCATCACGCGACATTGCAACAACTGCACCCTGGTATTGCCCAAGGTGGGGCGGCATCACGCGCGTAATTTTGTTCTGTAATTTCATGTCCAAGGTTGTATAAACGTAAATATCAGAATCCATTATCCCGATTTGCGATGTCAATTCTTCGGTGACAAAGTCCGTCCAATACCGATACAAATTCGTATCCGGGGCCCCATTCGCCGGTTTCAATTCCGCCGCCGCCGCCCGCGCAGTTCCAATATCTATATACCCCTGGCGCACCATTTCCGCCAATATAACACGCGCACGCGCAATATTTTTATCGGGATGACGATGCGGACTGTATGCCGTTGGCGCCTTTAACATTGCGGCAATTTGTGCGCTTTCTGCAACCGTCAATTCAGATGCCGCGTGCCCGAACATTGCACGTGCCGCCGCGTCTATGCCACGCAGACCGCCCACCAACGACACGCGATTCATATATAAATCCAAAATCTGATTCTTATCAAAACGATTTTCCAACCAATATGACAATATCAATTCTTGGACCTTGCGCGAAATTTTCTTGTCCCGCGACAGAAATATATTTTTTGCCGTTTGTTGAGTAATAGAAGACCCACCGACCGCAAATCGACCACGAAAAACATTTAACACAACCGCACGCATCATCGCACGCATATCGAACGGCCCATGGCGAAAGAAGCGTTTGTCTTCAATTGCGACGATGGATTGCCATACGTGTGGCGGCAAATTATCGACCGAAACCGGTGTTCCCATAATCTTGTTCGATGTGCGAATTTCTGCACCACTGTTATCCAAGAAAACTATCGCCGGTGCGCGCGTTTCATTCAAAATTGCATCCAACGATGGCATTTGAAACCATATTATTGCAACATAGAAAACCACACCAATTATCGCAATCAAACATAAATTAAAGCACCAAACAAATAACCGCCATTTAAGTGATTTTGGCTGCTTTTCTTCATCTTGTTTTTTTTGCTTTCTATCTTGTGCCGGCATCATCCAACCCTGAATCTTTTATTACGCGTTCTAAATCAGATTCATCCCATATCGTTATTCCCAATTCATTGGCGCGCGCCAATTTAGAACCCGCATCTGCCCCCGCCAAAACTATATCTGTTTTCGGTGAAACACTGGATTGCACGCGCGCACCCATACGTTCCAAAATTTCACGCGCGGCATCACGACTGTAATGGCCAAGTGTCCCCGTCAAAACAATTTTTTTACCCGAAATTTCTGTTTTTGTCGTCATGCGCACCGCGTCATGCACGGCAATGTGTCTCAGTAATTCGTCAATAACCGCGATGTTCCGATTGTTTTTGAAAAACGAAACAATTTCACGTGCCATTACATCACCAATTCCATCGATTGCGACTAAATCCGTTGCAGTTGCATTACGTAAAGAATCCAAATTGCCAAAATTTTGGGCCAATAATTTTGCGGTTGTTTTGCCGACATCTGGGATTCCAATTGCGGTCAAAAACCGATGCAGTTCGGGATTGCGTGCACCGTCAATCGCGTTGCGCAGATTTTCGACCGATTTATCGCCGAACCCGTCAAGTCGTCGCATTTCATCACCGTGCCGTTCAATCAGTGTAAATATGTCCGCCGCATTTTCAATCCAACCACGCGACACAAAATTTTCCAACTGTTTGGTGCCAAGTCCGTCTATATCAAATCCGGCGCGCGACACAAAGTGTTCCAATTCGCCGATTCTTTGGGCCGGGCATCCCAATGTGTTCACACACCGGAAAGCGACCGCACCGTCCGCGCGTACAACGTCGCCGCCACAGACCGGACATACACGTGGGAATTCGAATGGCACACCGGTCGGTGCACTTTCTGCGACGCCGACAATTTGCGGAATAACATCACCGGCACGTTGCACGATTACTTTATCACCGACGCGCACGCCCAACCGTGCAATCTCGTCTGCATTATGCAGTGTTGCACGTGACACCACCACGCCACCAATATTTATCGGCTCCAATTCCGCCACCGGGGTCAGAACCCCTGTACGTCCAACCTGAATCGTAATTCCGCGCAGCGTAGTTATCGCCCGTGCCGCGGGGAATTTATATGCAACCTCCCACCGGGGACTGTTTGCGCGTGCGCCCATACGTTCTTGGACCGCAACATCATTCACTTTGATAACAAGACCATCTATATCAAACGGAATTTCGGCACGGGTTAAGATTATATCGTTATACATTTGTTGAATCTCATCCATAGACAATGCATGCCGCGCCCATGCACGCGTGGTCTTGAATCCCCACGATTCCAATTTATCGAAATATTCCGATTGAGTCGTCCACATTTTTTCCGACACCGCGCCATATGTATATCCAAATGCCGACAACCGGCGCGACGCAGTAATACGCGGATTCAGTTGCCGCAACGACCCCGCCGCCGCATTTCGCGGGTTTGCAAAAACTTTGTCGCCCGATGTTTCCGCCGCCGCGTTCAGTGCAATAAAATCATCGCGCAACATATAGACTTCCCCGCGAACCTCTATCACTTCCGGAAATTCACCGGATAATTTTTGGGGAATGTCCGCAATAGTGCGCAGGTTTTCTGTAATGTCTTCACCGGCAACGCCGCTGCCACGTGTCAGGCCACGCACCAACACACCATTTTCATATCGTGCGGCATACGAAACACCATCAACCTTTAATTCAATAAATAAATCACGCGATGGCAATTTGTTAAACCAATCGGCAACCTCGGCCTCATCAAAAACATCAGAAATAGAGAGCATCGGAACACTGTGCGGATATGTTTTAAATTTATTTGATGGTGCCGCACCAACATGAGTCGATGCACCACCACGCGCCAATTCCGGGTATTCGGCCTCAATTTCCAATGCGCGTTTCTTCGCGGCATCATAGGTTGCATCATCAACAACCGGCGCATCATTTTGGTGATACGCAACATCCCACGCATTAAGTTTTTTTATTAAATCTGCGTGTTCCGCACGAATAAACAGGTCCGGTACTTTCGCCATAGTCCTATTATATAAAATCATACAAAATAATACAACGGAAAAAACATAAAAAATCTGATACACTGCGAGCGTATAGTCGTAAAAATAAAAAATATATATCGTGGACGGCTTTTATGCCCCACACTAACACTATCACTAACACATTTTTCACTTGACCGTTTCGGAATAAAAACGTAAAGTTCACGCATAAGGAGAGTTAAACAAACCCCAGAATTACACCAATGTTCGCAAACCCGCAGAAATCTAG
>JAGCET010000026.1 GCA_017650505.1 Alphaproteobacteria bacterium | reverse complement strand
TCTGCACGCCGTGGGGCGAAGACACTTCTGATAACAATGCGCGAATCTGATTTGGGCGCGATGTCTTGCAATCCGTCAATCGGCGGACCCGGAAAATCACAAATGGTGGCAGAAATGGACGCACTGGGTGGTGTTATGCCACGTGCGGCGGATATGGCCGGAATACACTTTCGAACACTAAATGCATCACACGGGCCGGCAACGCGCGCCCTGCGTGCCCAGATAGACCGCGAATTGTACCATAATGCAACAATAGAAATTTTGCGCGAATATGAAAACCTGACGGTTTTATTCGAAATGGTGGAATCGGTGGAATTGACGAACCTGGTTATAAATAACGCATATACGGCAAAATCATTGGTTTTTACAACGGGGACTTTCTTGCGTGGGCTTGTCACGATGGGGGGTGAAAAAATTCCGTCCGGACGAATAATGGATAATGGCGAATACCAATCGCCCGATACAGGGATTTCCGCTGTATTGCGCGATTTTGGTTTTGATATAATGCGACTTAAAACCGGGACACCAGCGCGCATTTATCGCGATTCTATCGATTTTTCGGTATGTGAAGAACAATTACCCGACAGACCGCACGATTGGTTTTCCGATGGTTGTGCAACGGATAATAATATCGCAGTGTGCTTTATTACACATACAAATGAACAAACACACGAGATTATTCGAAAAAATATAGCAAACGCACCAATGTATAATGGCGAAATTGTTGGTACCGGACCGCGCTATTGCCCCTCGTTGGAAGACAAGGTTATGCGTTTCCCTGAACACACTTCGCACCATGTGTTTTTGGAACCCGAAGGTTTGCACAGTAATTTGATTTATCCAAATGGCATTTCAACAAGTTTCGGCCGGGAAATTCAAGATAAATGGATACGAACCATTCCGGGGCTAAGGAATGCGCGTATTGCGCGTTATGGGTATGCAATAGAATATGACGCAATCGACGCACGGGCATTGGATTCACACCTTATGTCGCAACGTGCACCGGGGTTATTTTTTGCCGGCCAAATAAACGGAACGTCCGGATACGAAGAAGCCGCAGCCCAAGGTTTGGTTGCCGGCGCAAATGCCGCCGCATACGCACTTGGCGCACCGACATTGGATTTAGACCGAACCAATTCCATGATTGGCGTTATGGTTGATGATATTACGACAATGGGGGTGGATGAACCGTATCGTATGTTTACATCGCGTTCGGAATACCGATTGAACCTGCGCGCCGATAATGCGATTGCGCGTCTTGGGCAAATTGGTGTAGATTTGGGAATGATAAGTTTGCCGGCTTTTTTGAACAAAATGAACAAAAAGGCCGGAGAAATTTCCGAAAATGACAAATTCTATGCTGGATATATTGCACGAAACAACCGGGAAATAGAATCTTATTCTCGGGATAAAATGATAAAAATACCGGCGGACTTTGATTATGACGATATGCCGGGATTGACATTGGAATTGCGTGAAAAATTAAAGCGCACCCGCCCGGCAAATATTGCAGAATTGCAAAAAATTCCCGGCATGACCCCGGCCGGAATAATGGTCGTTTTGCGACGTATTCGCGCATAGACTTTTTGAATTGCAAAATTTTATAGACCAGAATATAATCACAATATATCGCAAAAGGAGTAAACTATGTTGACCATTATTTTCATCATATTAAAATTGGCAAAAGTGCTTAATTGTTCATGGTGGTGGATTTTATTGACACTGGCATTGGACGGTGGCATTTTCGGGCGTATATTTTAAGTTCTAAACAGGGAAATGCACCCAAACGGGTGCATTTTTATAATCTGTGGCATCAAGCAAGGAATTTTTAGATTTTGTTTTGGAACAATTGTCCATGTTGCCCGATATAACATATCGCTCAATGATGGGCGAATACATAATATACTATCACGGTAAAATTATCGGTGGAATTTATGACAATCGGTTGTTGATAAAGCCAACCGCAGCTGCATTGCGTGTTATTCTAAATCCGCAAACGGAAGTCCCCTATCCCGGCGGCAAACCGATGATAATGATAACCGATATAGAAAATCGTGACTTGTTGGCACATATATTTGATGCAATATACAAATGTGAGTAAATAAAATTTATTTGCTTGCGAAAAGTTTTTATAAACATTAACATCAAAGAAAGAAAGGAGAAAATTATGAAAAAAATAATATTTTATACAGTTGTTGTAATCGTTGCGGTTGTTGGCCTTTTTGCGGCTTTGCGCACACGTGGGCCCGTGCAGAATACGCGCCAGATAAACGACCATGAAATTCTGATTGCGTATTTTAGCGCAACCGGCAACACTAAGTTCGTCGCGGAAAAACTGACCATCGCCCAAGACGCAGTGTTGTTTCAAATCCGTCCGGCGGAACCATATACCGTGGAAGATTTAGATTGGCGTAATGACAAAAGTCGTGCCGCGATTGAAATGGCCGATAAAGATTCTCGTCCAGAAATAAGGTCGAAATTAAGCGATATATCGCAATATAAAACTATATTTGTCGGATTTCCAATTTGGTGGGGACGTGAACCGTCGATAATAGACACCTTTATGGAAAGTTATGATTTTTCCGGCAAGACAATTATTCCATTCGCGACATCCGGGTCCAGTGATATTGGCGATTGTGCCGAACATTTACAGGCATTGGCACCAAAGGCAAAAGTATTAAAGGGTAAACGTTTCCCGGTCGATGTGTCGATAGAAGAATTAAAGGCTTGGGCCGATAAACAAAAATAAAAAGGCCGCCAAATGGCGGTTTTTTCTTGCGTTTACGGATATTATTGCTACCATCACAGAAACCAAGGAGTAAACCGATGGAAAAAAATAAACAAATGACAACTGTGCTGTTGAAGTATGATATAATTGGTAAAGAATGTCCAAATGGAATGACACGGGAAAATTGCCCCCTGCGTAAAGAACTTTGCAATTGGCGAAAGAAATTTGCCGAAAATCCTTTGACTGGTAATTTCGGGTACAGTGTTTTGGAAAACGGAAACTTGTTGGTGCCTCAATTTGATTTTATTAGTGAAAATAGTTGTGAAAATTTTAATTTGAATAAAGCAATAAAAGATACGTGCGACGGGACGTGTTTTTGTGAAAATCGCAAAAAAGAAAAAGATAATCCCAATGAGTTTCGTAAACAACCACAAATACAAACGGTGGTGTTTGCATACACAATATGTGGCATTAACTGTCCGGTCGGTATGAGTCACGATAATTGTCCATTGCGTCGTGAATTGGCCGAAACAGAAGAAAAATATCATATTGGGTATTCCAAATTAAGTGAAAGGCTGTTGTTGGTTCCGAACAGACACTATGATTCTGCCACAAATGTTTATCGTGATATATCACAGAGGTGTATAAAAATTTGTGATAAATGTTTCGAACAAAGTCATCAAAGATAAATCTAAAACTGCCAAATGGCGGTTTTGTTAAGGGAAATATGACTTTAATGAAAACTCGCGCAATATACAAAATGTATAAAGCGATTATGATTTTACTGGTGTGTGAAATTTGAAAAAGTATTACGTTTTTGATATAATCCCCAAAAAGGATTTTATATGAATATCGGCAAAAAAATAATAATTATGGGCGGATCTTGTTCTGGGAAATCAACAATGGCACAAAATTTAGGTGAAAAATTTAATTTGCCTATTGTTTATTTGGATTTGTATGACCCATATGCAGTGCCAGCAGGTAAAGAGCGCGACAAAAGAAAACAAAAAATAATTCGGGTTATCCAAGATACTGTTAAAAAAGACAGTTGGATAATCGAAGGAATATACGAATGGTATTCATTTGAAGAACGATTAAATAGTTCAGATACCATGATTTTACTATTATCACCGGCATATAAAAGACTTTGGTGCTATATAAAAACTTGCATAACAAAAATCAAAAGACATGGTCGCCAAGGTTTTTCTGCAAAAAATTTTCGATGGAGCCATGTTTGGTATATGTTGCGAAAAAAAGATGCACCGTATGATTTGATTAACAAGGCAATCCAAGAACACCCCGGTCTGCAGGTTGTGAAATTAAAATCGCACCAGGAAGCAAATGATTTTTTGAAATCTGCGCAATTAAAGTAATATAAACAAAAATAATTTTCTGTTATGTCGCCGTGTTATAATATATAAAAAATTGTTGAGATTTTATTTCTTCTTAAATTTTGCGAAACAGTTGGTGTCACGAAAACGACTTTCATATACTAACCATCTGTCTTGTTTCAAAACACCTTCTAATTCGTATCCTAATTTTTTTGCTAAATTTACAGAATTTTTATTTAACACATCGTTATGAATGATTATTTTATTAAAACCGTTTCTAAATAATTCTTGTTCTAACAAACGCACAGATTCCATAACATAGCCGTTTCCACGATAGTCATTTGCCAACCAAAAACCTAACGCAACTTTTTTATTTTTTATATCAACTTCCACGGCACCGCAACTACCTATAATCACATTATTTAATACAATTGCATACTCATAGGCATAGTTATTATCCCATTTTTTATCAGATTGAATTAAAAAATTATGTGTATCTTTTGCGGATTTTGTATCGTTTAACCACTGCATCCAAGGCAACAAAAAATTTCTATTTTGAACCAGAACTTCATACATCAATTTAGCGTTATCTAATGTTGGTTCCAAATGCATCAATGTGATTCTTGGGCCTTTTAATACATATTTCATGATATTTCCTTTTGATACGAATAGTATCATAATTTTGGTTGTTTTTGAAACCAAAACCGCCCTGGTGGATTCGAATAAATAAAAAAGGTTGGATTTTCCAACCCTTTTTATTTATGTTGTTAATGGCGCTCCATCATTGTTTGTGCTGCGCCAAAAGAGATGGTTTTTCCTTTACCGTATTTCCTGACAATTTCTTCTGGCAACATACTTTCATCAATTATTTGAACTATTCGATTGTATTGGTCTCGGTGAGTTTTTAAAAATCCACCAATAATTGATACGGACGTTTCATAAGATACGTTGTTCATCCCACCCGATAATAAATTTTCAACATAACCTGGGTCAAGTTCTGACATCTTGGACACAAGTTTTTCAATCTCTGGTTTCAGATTATTTAGTACCTTTTTCGCGTCGATACCGTATGTTTTTAAACTATCCAGTTGGTCTAATATTTCTTGGGCTTTTCCTTGCTGATCTTGTTTGACAGATCGCGCCACATATGTACCCGCAAATAAAGACATCGCAATAGATAACAGACCGCATATTCCTTGAAACAGTCCGCCATTACCGTTACGAAAATCTTCCCACATGTATGCGTTTCTTATTGCATGGTCATATGGCATGTCACCATAAATCAAGTGTGTTGGTGTTTCCCAACTAAGGTCGGCATTTTCTGCATCCGCGGCGAAATGAAAATTTGTATCATCATCCATGCCTTTGTGTTCATATGATGCCCACCACGCCAGGCTGCCCAACAAAAAATAAACAGCGAAAGGTACGAATGTTCCCGCACAAAATCCTGCAAATTGTTTGGCCGGGCCCCCCGATTGTGACATAATAGCCTTCAGTTTCTTGTCTCGCAGTTTTTTCATTGCTTCTGTGAATATTTGTTCGTGACGTTGATCATTAGATGCCATAATTATCTCCTTTTGTTGATAAAATTATATCATAAACTTTTTATATACAAAAATTAAAATTGCCTCGGTGGATTCAGGTGGGGCAAAAATACAAGCCGACCATAAAGGTCGGTTTTTGTTTTCGGTGGGAGTATGCTTGCATTAATCGAGCAGAAAACAAACAAGAATTTACTAAACTTATGCATAATATTAAATTGTATAAAGAAAAGTGGTTATGATTTCACCGATAGATGAGATTTGTTAATGTTGTGCTTGACAACGTAATGTTTTTGTCTTACAATAAAAGTCAAGAGGTGTTGTTATGTATAAGTTTGTTCCGGCTTCTAAGAATGATGTTGAACAATTTATTTTTGATGTAATTTCATCTAAATATGTTGTTTATCGTATTGGGGGAAGTTTTTATTTTATGAAAGATGGGAAATTTGTTTTTTATATATCAAAACCAGCCGAAGGGCAATTTAATATATTCTTTGATGATTTTTGTTATTCAATTGAGCTCGGATATCCTGGTTGGCAAGAGGCTTCGGATTTGTATTCAATAGGTAGCGGCTTATTTTATTTCAAAGATAGAGAGATGGCACAGAAAATAATGAATAAATATGAAATAAAACGGCACAGAAAAAGTATAAAAGCAGAAACAGAAGAATATGGCAGGCTATGTAAAAGTGCGATGCTATTGAGACAAGATAAGCAAAGATGACGTCCGACAATAGGTAAAATTTAGTTGTTTTCAAAAACACCATTATCGAACTTGCGAAATTATTAGAAATCTAAAGAAAAACCGCACTTTTGAAGTGCGGTGTATCTTTTGGTGGGAGTATGCTTGCACTAATCGAGCAAAAAATGAACAACAATGCACCGAACTTATGCAACTCATACATTTGTTTAAAGAAAAATGGTTGTGATTAAAACCCCAGATTTGGAAATCTGGGATTTTAGAATAATCAATTATTATTGTGTATTTCTTTAAGACCTCTTGCGGCTCTAAGCATTTCCACTTCTGGACCCCGGTACCAATCTTCTTGTGCATTAATCACATCTTGGATAGGTATATTCAAATTTAACTGTTTTATTACATCATTAAGTTTTGATAAATGTGAGCTATTTTTAAATACTAACATGCACAAAGCAACATATTTGATAGCGTTGGTTTTTCCTTTAATACTATTAGTAGCATCAACTAATATTTGTGCGTAATTGTTATTTTTTATAACAGCATCACTCAATTCAAGAAGCGCAGACCTTATAGCAGAAACTATTTTGTCATCATTTGTTCTGACAAATTCTTTCCCAAATGCCTCAAGCATGCCAGTTAAATCGCTATAATACATTTGCTGATAATCTCGGACTTTTGAAGCATCTTCTTTTATTGCGGCCCCCAATGTTAACAATTCATTTTTCATATTTGGAAATCTAGACCAGTCGATTAAAAAACCCATATAAAGCTCCTTTATTTTATGATCGAATTATACCATAGGGGTTCATAGTTGTAAACAAAAAATAATAAAGGATTCGAACGGGGCAGCATCTTGGCAATCTTGGTTGTTCGAAGATTAATAAAAATTAGTGTTTTTCGTATATGCTATTTTCGAACCATTAAAACTATTAAAAATCTAAAAGAAAACCGCACTTTTGAAGTGCGGTGTATCTTTTGGTGGGAGTGGGTGCGCCTCGATACACAATAATCAAAATTAAAAAATTTATTTCTAATAAATTTTTAAAATTTTTCTAATTGTTTATCTGCGTATTCGCTTGGTACTGCGTGCCTGCGCGGCAACCGCAACGATTCCGGTGCGTTTACACTTCCGGAATCTGCTTGTGGTCGAACCTTGTCAACTACGTTGACATGCTATCAAATCCACGACCGCGGCCGGCAAAAACACAAACCGACCATAAAGGTCGGTTTTTGTTTTTGGTGGGAGTATGCTTGCACTAATCGAGCAGAAAACAAACAACAGTTTGCGGATTTAATGCAACGGGTAAAAGAGTTTAAAGAAAAATTGTTAATTTCACCTAAGGGTGAAAATTGATTTGTAAAGATTTTGATTTTTTTATATATGGTTTTATAATGAGAGCATATCAAGGAGAATCATATGAAAAAAATTATTGTCTTAATCTGTGCGTTATTTTTGTCTGCATGTAATGAAAATAATGGAGATAAACAAATGGAAATAACCACACGACCACTAACAGCAGAAGAGTCATGGGAAAATATTTTACACAATCATGAAATGTATTACAGCGAACTTAAACAATTTTATCCAAAGGTTGATACTTTTATCCCTGTTCCTGGTAATGCAGATATAATATCTATGTTCAACAAAGAAAAGTTAACACCGACCGAAATAGAACATTATCATAATATATTCATAAATGAAATTTATGATGTTAAAACTTTGAATCGTTTTGATGTCGTATTCCAACAATATGTAATACCTGAATTACAAAATAAAACGAATGAATATCTGGTGCCACTTTTATCATCGTGGAATACACAATTACCAGAAAAGTTAGAAATATTTTATTTTTATGAGTATGGCAGTTATTATAATTATCCAATAAATGGTGTTGCATCAATATACTTTGGGGCAAACAATCCTTCGTTTAGCGCGGACAACCCCTTTGATGATAAAGAAAAGATATTTAGTTTGGTATTTCATGAATTCGTACATACTTTGATAGAGATGCCCATAATTCGCGAATACGGTGTTCCGCAAGATTTAAAAGAACGCATAGTTGACTTGATTTGCTATGAATTTATAAAACGGCCAGTTCAAAAAGATTTTGAGAATTCATTTGCAAATGCGTATATAACCCCAGAGGCAATACAAACTGATTTGCCGGGTGCGGTTAAAAAGATGATGACAGATTACAAAGCATTACAAGCAAAGTAATTTGAAATTGTTCGAAGATTGATAAAAATAAGTGTTTTTTGGATATGCTTTCTTCGAACCTGTGAAACTATTGAAAATCTAAAAGAAAACCGCACTTTTTAAGTGCGGTGTATCTTTTGGTGGGAGTGGGTGGATTCGAACCACCTCAGGCTTAAGCCAACAGATTTACAGTCTGCCCCGGCTCTCCAACTCCGGCGCACGCCCAGAACTTAGTTGTGCCTCGTGCTTATGTTCCGCCCGTCTTTATCTGCGATAAAGCCGCGGCACTGAATTTTCAATCCTCGCTGTCGCTTTGGTGAAAATTCGTGGTGCGGGCAGCGGGACTCGAACCCGCACATCAAGCTTGGAAGGCTTGCGTACTAGCCCTTGTACTATGCCCGCGATAATTCCAAAGGCCAAGGCATTATATAATATATTTCGCAAAAATCAAGCGGTAATTAGTGCATACCATAAAAATCATTCTATCAATCCCGTTCGGCGCATAAAACGACGCAATGTTGTTGGGTTCACTTTCAATTTTTTTGCAATTTCCATCTTGGTGTACCCGTTGTCCAACATATATTGTATTCGGTTGTAATTGCGGGCCAATTTTAATCGCCGTGAATCAGACGAATATGGTCGCCCCAACCTTTTACCACGTGCACGCAGATTGTCCAGTGATGTTTTTGTACGTTGGCTTATCAAATTTCTTTCGATTTCTGCGGACAAACCAAATGCAAACGCCATAACTTTGCTTTGAATATCATTACCCAAACGATAGTTTTCTTTTATCGTCCATACCTGACAGTTCTTGCTTAGACACATCTCTAAAATCCGCATCACTTCCAACAAAGAACGCCCAAGTCTTGATATTTCACATGCCACCAAAATATCGCCGTCATTCAATCCGGTCAAAACTTCGCCAAGTTTACGTTTGTTCAATGGTTTTCTTGAAGAAATTGTTTCCATAACCCACGTCGTAATTTTGCATTTATTTCTTTTTGAAAATTGTTCGATTTCATACCGTTGGTGTTCAAGTGTTTGTTTTTGAGAACTGACCCGAATATAGCCGATAATAGCCATCTTTTTGCCTCCGTATTTGTTCCATAGTAATCAACCTTTTTTACAAATCTTTTGTCGTTCGGTTTTGCAAGATTTTATAAAACTCTTGTATATCCAATGTATACAGCGTTTTTTATAAGTCAAATTTTTGTAGAAAATACATCGGCAAAAAATAATGGCCGTATTTACGACCATTATTTAGCAATCAAATACATCAAATAATTATTGGATGCTGATAATCACAGCCCACGCATCGGCGTTCAAATCCGCATTTTTGGCCATGATGCGATATTCTGTCCCAATGTCTTTTCCGTCCTCGGATTTAAGCGGTACAACATTGACGTAAACGTGTTCGGCATCCGTTGCAAATTCGGCCAATGGCAAATCGCCACCCTGGATAAATTTACCACTTACCTGTTGAGCCTGCATTGCGACCAAACCTTCAGCCAATGGGCATTTTACAATCATGTCGCCGGCTTCAAATGTCGCAAGTTTTTCACATTGCGCATCTATAACAGGTACAGTTTCTTCACGCGCAGAACAGCCCGCCAAAATCGCCGCCGCTGCACCACAGAACAACAGTTTTTTCATGTGTTTCTCCTTTTTCTATTGTTTCTATACCGCAAGGCTAGCAAACCACGTAAAAAAAATCAAACGATAATTATTCATATTTTATGAATTTTTTACGCGCGTCACAATACTGTAAAATCGGGCATTTATCACACTTTGGTCGCAATGCGGTACATGTGTACCTTCCAAACAGAACCATTACGTGATTGGTTATTGCATGATATTTTTTCGGAATTATGTGCAATAGTTTTGATTCTACTTTGTCGGGCGTGTTCGCCGACTCATCAACCCAACCGTACCGATGTGCTAATCGAAATACGTGAGTATCAACCCCAATATTTGGCGCGTTCCACAACACATTCATTATGACATTTGCGGTTTTTTGCCCAATCCCCGGCAATTTCATAAGTTCTGTGCGATTATGATATTTTTTTGGAAATACAAAATTACCGCCATCTGATTCAATACCAGCCAATTTTTCGGCCAAGCCAATAATGTTTTTCGACTTGTTATTAAAGAACGATATAACACGTATATATTCTTTCAGTCCATTGATGCCCAATTCCAACATTTTTTGCGGTGTTGGCGCAATATTAAAAAGTTTTGGCGTCACTTCATTAACTTTTTTATCGGTGGCCTGGGCCGACAAAATGACCGCCACGGCAAAAGTAAATTCGTTTGTCGAATACAATTCTGATCGAATATCCATATTCAGATTTTTTGGAACTGTTTCAAAAAATTGCCGTGGCGTTATCATTTTTATTCTGAGCAGATTTTTGAGCACTTTGAATTGCAATTTAATTCGGATTCAGACGGTCGAGAGAAATATTGGTACACCTGGCTTTTTATTTCACCGTTCGCACATTTGCATGTAATGGTATTAATTGCATTGAAATGTCTTGTTGTACGGTTATTCAATCCATCAACCCAGTTTTCAGATTTTATCTCAGAACTACATTCTGAAAAATGACCGGGTTGAACATGAACAATTGTGTTTAGTTTTTTTGACACATTGTTGCGAAACATTCGGTAAAAAGTACCGCACGCAATAATTGCGACAATAAATATTATTAACGTTTTAGATTCTTTCATCTTTTACACCTTTTCAATCGATATGCCAAAGTTATACCCGTTTATATCTGTAAAATGTTCGGCTTCGCCCGGCGACATTTCGCGAATCAACGCGTCGGACATTATACGTTTGCGATGTTGCTCTATGGCCCCCGACAGCGCTAAATCCGCTGTATAAGTCAATTTTATACGGTCCGAAACATCCAAACCAACCGCTTTGCGTGTGTCTTGGATGAAACGCAGTGCGTCATTCGCCAAACCTTCGGCAATCAGTTCGGAATTCAATTCAGTATCCAAAATAACAACCGCCGTGTTGTCCGGTAATGCCATACCCGTGACGCCGTCACGAATATTCAAACGGTTTTCAAATTCGTCTGAATTCAATACATATTCGCCAACAACCAACTTGTCGCCGTCAATTTCATAATCGCCACGCTTTACGGCCGGCACGATATCACGCAAAGCGCCGCCCAATCGCGCGCCAATTTTTGGCGTAATCAGATATATGAAACTGTCCGCAACCTTATTGGTGTTGTCGACCCATTCTACGGCCTTTACATTCAATTCATCACGAATGATATTCGTATATTCAGGCATCGCATGACCGCCCGCAACCGTCAAATTAGAAAGTGGCAAACGATTGCGTAATTTGTACTGCTCGCGCAATTGATTACCCACAGACACTATTTCTTGGACGCGGCGCATATCATCAACGATTTTCTCGTCTCGTTCGACTGCCGTTGGAAAATCCGTCAAATGCACCGATTCTTCACCGGTCAGGTTTTTATAAATATATTCTGAAATAAACGGTGCAAACGGTGCCAAAACGCGGCATACAGTGGTCAATACCGTATACAGCGTGTTAAACGCATCGGTATCTTCATCCCAGAAACGTGCGCGCGACCGTCGTATGTACCAATTATTCAAAACATCCAAGAATCGAACAAATTCTTTGACGGCAACATCGGGCTTGTATTCGTCCAATGCATTTGTCGCAATACGGACAAGGACATTTGTTTCATTCAATATATATTCGTCCAATACATTGCGTGTTGGTGCATTCCACACGTCGTGTGCAACAATATTACCCGCATTCGCATACAATGTAAAGAAATGATATGCATTCCACAATGGCGTCAGAATTGTTTTGATAGATTCGTTAAATACTTTACCTTCTTTATCCACCGGAACCGGTTCGGCCTTCATAAAATTACTGCCCAATATAAACAAACGAACCGCATCTGCACCGTATGTTTCCAATTGCTGTGCTGGGTTTACAAAGTTCCCCAGTGATTTTGAAAACTTTCGTTTGTTTTCATCAACAACCATACCGTTTGCAGAAACAGTCTTAAAAGCAGGCTTGTCAAACAGTGCAACCGCCATAATCATCAGATGATAAAACCACCCGCGTGTTTGGTCTTGTCCTTCGATAATATAATCGGCCGGGAAAGTTTTTTCAAACACATCTTTGTTTTCAAACGGGTAATGCAACGATGCAAACGGCATAGAACCGGATTCAAACCAACAATCCAAAACATCGGGGATGCGTTTCCAACCGTCTTTGGTCAATTTATCCAATGTTGGGCGATGTAAATCATCAATTTTTACGCCAAAGAATTCTTCCAATTCTGCAACGGAACCAAAGATTTTGTATTCGCCATCACGTTCCCAAATTGGCAACGGTACACCCCAAAAACGATTGCGTGAAATTCCCCATGGACGTGCGTTTTCAATCCACGATAAAAACCGATTGCCCGCCGATGTCCACGTTGTTTGATTTTTGGTTATTTCGACCAAACGGTCACGGATTTTTGGAACGTCGACGTACCACGCGTCTGTTGCGCGATAGATAAGTTTTTCTTTACTGCGCGGCCCAAACGGATAACTGTGTTTATGTTGTTCTTTACGAACCAAACGCCCATTTGTACGCAACCAATCAATAATTTTGGGATTGGCATCAAATATATTTTCACCTGCCCAATCGGCAACGGTTTTATCAAAGTTGCCATAATCATCTACATTCAAAATGACCGGAAATTGCGGGTCTATTGCCTTGGCCACGATATAGTCGTCCTCACCATACGCCGGCGCAATATGCACAATTCCGGTACCGTCACTATCACTGACGTAGTCCCCGGAAATCATTGTATACAGCCCGTGACCATCTTTTGCTAAATCCGTATAGTATGGGAACAGTGGTGTATAATGCAGACCAACTAAATCCATGCCACGCACGGTTCCCAAATTTTCTGAATTTGCAAAAATTTTGTCATATGCGGCGACGCGCGATGCGGCCAAAACATATATGTGTCCATCATCATGTTTCATACGAACATATTCCATATTCGGATTCACCGCCAATGCAGAATTTGCCGGTAATGTCCATGGTGTGGTTGTCCACGCGATTGCGCGGTCACCGTTTTCCAATTCGAACCACACGGTCACGGTATCATCAACGACATCTTGATATTCACTTGACGCTTCGGAATTAGACAATACTGTACCCAATTTCCAATCAAACGGATTGACCTTAAAATCCTTATACAGCAATCCACGATTATGCATTTCTTTGATTGCCCAAATCACAGATTCCATAAAATTCCGGTCCATAGTCCGATAACCATAATCATCACCACCATCAACCCATCGCCCTACTCTTTCTATGAATTTCAACCATTCATTAGAATATGTCATAACATCGCTTTTGCACATATCACAAAATGCGGCGATACCATCGTTTGCCACAATGTCTTTTGCGGTGCGTCCCTGTTTTTTTTCAACCGACGCTTCTGCGGGCAACCCATGGCAATCCCAACCCAATGCGCGTTCAACATAACGACCACGCATAGTTTGGTACCGCGAAACCATATCTTTGACCGCAGAAACGCCCAAATGTCCCCAATGCGGCAAACCATTAGCAAACGGAGGACCGTCATAGAAATTAAACTGTTCGCCCATTTTTGTTTTTTCCAATGTTTTGTGGAACGTGTCGTCTGCACGCCAAAATTCCATCATTTCGTGCTCGATGCGTCTAAGGTCTGCCTTTGGTTCCGTTTTTTTGTATGCCATATCTGTATACTCCATTGGTTTTTTATTATAAAAAACAGGCGCCCACGCGCCCAGGCCAACGCCAAAGCGCGCCACCGAATTACTTTATAATAATTATTTCTTTTGTTTTCATCGCGCCCTAGTTTAATACATAAAATTTCAAATTTCCAGTATTTTTTTGACAACGCAGATATTTAATATAAAATACCACCGAAAAGGTAATTACAGATGAAAGATATGAATAAAACAGAAAAAACTAACGGCATATTGCGCACATTGGCCACTATGGGCGATACCGCCATTGCGGCCGTTTCTGCACCGTTTGTTGCGGCATATCGGTTGCGTATGGATTTGTTAAATCCCGAAAATATCGACCGGGATATAAAATATTTCAAAACGTACGCGCATCATTTTCGCGCGCATATGGATCATGGCAACAATAACAGGTTATTGAATTGTGCGATGGCGCGTGCGGATGAACGTATTGCAAAGTCAAAGAAAAATCAATCAACAGAATATGATATATCTGCGGAAATACACGCCAAAGATTTGGACGCGGTTATAAAAGGACTATCGGCCCAGACTATAATTACGGTTGATTATTTTGAAGAAACCGAACACCAACCGCGTGCGCCAAAGCGTTGTTTGTTCCGGGAATACGCCATCGATTTTGCAACGGCCGGAACAAAATGGTGCGGTGGAATGTCGGGGACTGGTTATGTGTTCAAACGTGACGGGGATGAAAATTTTGTTCAAATTGCAACAATTTCGTACGATTTATCGAAATTCTTGTCGGATATTGTGAACGAAAAATATACGGCCCAACAAAAACGATTGGCCGCGGACCGTTTGCGATAGAATAAACCCGTCCATTCGGACGGGTTTCAAAATTCGTGGTGCCGGTGATAAGACTCGAACTTACGACCCCCTCATTACGAATGAGATGCTCTACCAACTGAGCTACACCGGCAACGTCACACACCATACACAAGAAACTTCGGCTTTTCAAGTGTTTTTATACGAATTACTTTTTCGATTTTTTCAAATATTCTTCCAACCAATGATTATCAAAATTTAAGGTTCGAACATCACGATTGGTCAAAAGTTTTTTCTGCAACGGAATCGTAGTTTTGACACCTTCGATAACAAATTCGTCCAATGCGCGTTCCGCACGCATAATGCACGCAGACCGTGATTGTGCGTGCACAATCAGTTTTGCAATCATTGAATCATACGTTGGTGGAATGGTATATCCGGTATAAACCGCACTGTCTACGCGCACACCAAGACCGCCCGAAGGCGCATACAACGTAATCTTGCCCGGGTTCGGAACAAATGTTTCGGGGTCTTCGGCATTTATTCTGAATTCAATCGCATGACCGTGTGGGATAACGTTCGCCTGGGTATATCCTAACTTCTCGCCAGCGGCGACACGGATTTGCTCGCGCACCAAATCGACGCCGTACACCATTTCGGTGACCGGATGTTCAACCTGAAGTCTGGTATTCATTTCCAAGAAATAAAATTCGCCACCTTCGTACATAAACTCGAACGTGCCGGCATTTGTATAGCCCATCTTTTTCGCAGCCGTTTTACATATTTCAATCATATCGTCGCGCTGTTTCTGCGTCAATGCCGCGGCCGGGCACTCTTCCATAACCTTTTGGTTTTTGCGTTGCAAAGAACAATCGCGTTCACCAAATATTACGACATTGCCGTGCTTATCGCCCAAGACCTGAAATTCAATATGACGTGGGTGCAACAATAATTTTTCCATATATAACGTATCATCACCAAATCCACTGCGGGCCTCGTTCTTAGTAACTTCGAACGCTTCGGCCATTTGGTCGGCCGACATTACCGGACGCATTCCACGGCCGCCCCCACCCGCCGCGGCCTTTAACATCACCGGATAACCGATTTTTTCGGCCCATTTTAACGCGTCTTCTAATGTGTCAACCGCACCATCCGAACCAGGCACAACCGGCAAGCCACATTCAATTGCGGTTCTTTTGGCATTTACCTTGTCGCCCATTTTATTTATCATCGCGGCATCCGGCCCAATCCATATAAGGCCGTGTTGTTCGACCTTTTGCACAAAGTCCGCACGTTCAGATAAAAATCCATATCCCGGGTGAATCGCGTCTGCATTGGTCAACAACGCCGCCGTCAATATCGCCGATTCATTAAGGTAAGAATCACGTGATGGCCCCGGCCCAATACATACAGATTCATCCGCCAATTGCACGTGCATCGCATCACGGTCAATGGTGGAATACACCGCAACGGTACGAATTCCCATATCGCGACACGCTCGAATAATTCGCAACGCAATTTCGCCACGATTGGCAATCAAAACTTTTTTAATTTTTGGCATAATTTCTACTCGATAATAATAAGTGGTTGGTCAAATTCAACGGCCGCGCCATCAGTGACCAAGATTTCTTTGACGATGCCATCTTTATCAGATTTAATCGGATTAAATGTTTTCATCGCTTCGACCAAAATCACCGTATCTCCGGCCTTTATCTGGGCACCAACCTTGGTAAACGGCTTCGCGCCCGGTTCCGGGGCAAGGTAAGCCACACCAACCATCGGCGATTTCAACGCATATCCCGACGTGGTTGCATCGGCCGGCTCACTGGTTGTGTGTTTCGCGGTATCCGAAGTCGGCAATGCCGGCATTGCAACGGTTGTCCCAGTTTGCTTCGACAGATGAATATGTTTGCGATACACGCCAAACAAAAATTGGCGTTCTAAATCAAGTTCTGTAATCCCCATATCGTCCATAATTTTTGACATAGACTCTACGGTTGCACGAAATGACATATCTTATCCTTTTGTAAAATTACCTTTATATCATTCGAATTTTAACATAAAACCACAACTTGTCAAGGCACAGGGTCAAAACCGAACTCGCCACCCGGCCGACAGCGCAGAATTCTGCGCATTCCCATAATCGTTCCACGAAACAATCCGTATTTTTTAATTGCGATTTTTGTATATTCACTGCATGTTGGTGTAAACCTGCATGCGGCCCGACCACCAAATGCCGGGGAAATAAAGTGTTGATATACCCATATAAGGCCGATTCCGATATTTCGTGGAAATTTATGACCGGTTGTCATTTTTACGCTTTTTATCTTTCTTTTTTATTGGTTTGGGCTTTTTGGGCCTTGGTGCATATTTGCACAAGATATAGGCCAACGCCTTTTTCATGGCGGTGCGTCCCATCGGACGTGTTGCAGTCAAAATCCCGGGGCGGGCGATAAAGACATAATCAAATTTGTCCGACAGAATTTTTGAATAATGCCGAACCCAATCGCGCAAAAGACGCTTCGCCCGATTACGGTCAACCGCCAATTTGAATGTGCGCTTGGTCACCGTAAAACCAACCCGCGGATTATCGGCAAAGCGTGCCGCTTTGGCACGAACAAAAAAGTACTCCGACCGCGCCGTTGGGTCATCGGGCGACATTAAAAAATCTTTATGGTCTTTTATTGTGTCTCGCATACATTTAATAATAGCAAAATATTTTAAAAGTCAAATAAAAAGGTTTTTGGGGTCTTGATTTTTCAAAAATGTATGTTTATAGTTGGTGTGAAAAAATTTTTCCCAAAGGGGGCATAAATGTATAATTGGCTGATGAAATTCTTTTCCGCAGATATGGCAATAGATTTGGGTACGGCGAATACGCTGATTTATGTCAAGGGTCGCGGAATCGTATTGAATGAACCGTCGGTTGTGGCCGTCGCGGAAAACCGCCTGTTGGGGCGTAAAGAAATTTTGGCCGTCGGAACCGAAGCAAAACAAATGTTGGGTCGTACGCCGGGTACGATTACGGCCGTTCGTCCGTTGCGCGACGGTGTTATTGCGGACTTTGAAGTGGCCGAAGAAATGATAAAATACTTTATTCGCAAGGTGCATCATCGCAGTCCCCTGACCGCGCCACTTATTATTATATGTGTGCCATCTTGTGCAACCCAGGTGGAACGTCGTGCAATCCAAGAAGCCGCCGATGCCGCCGGTGCACGCAAGGTTTATATTGTCGAAGAATCAACCGCCGCCGCCATTGGTGCTGGATTGCCCGTGGAAAAACCATTGGGTTCAATGGTATTAGATATTGGTGGTGGCACGACCGAGGTTGCGGTTATGTCATTGGGTGGAATCGTGTATTCTAATGCGGTTCGTACGGCGGGGGACCAGATGGATTTAGACATTATCGAATTCGTACGCAAAAATAAAAATTTACTGATTGGTGAAAATACCGCGGAAGAAATAAAAAAGAAAATCGGTACCGCAATTTCACCAAAAGACAAGGCCAACGAATTGACCATGAAGGTCAAGGGTCGTGATTTGTTGTCGGGTACACCGCGTGAAGTAATAATTACCGAAACACAAATTGCATCTGCATTGGCCCAGACGGTGACCAAGATTGTCGATACGGTACGACATGCTTTGGAATTGACCCCGCCGGATTTGTCGGCCGATATTGCCGATTTGGGTATTGCAATGACGGGTGGCGGTTCGTTGCTGCGTGGGTTGGATGCGGCGATTCGCGCCGCAACCGGATTGCCGGCGTTCTTGGTCGACGACCCGTTGGCATGTGTCGCAAGGGGCAGTGGTAAAATGCTTTCAAGTCTTGATAAGAACAAGCATATATTGCAAACAATGTATTAAAAACTATTATGGGCGCAATTCTGCGCCCATAATAATCAACCATAAACACTTTAACTTTGTTTCCGACGGCGACGAAATTCATCCAATGATACAACACGGCCATTGTCCGGAATAGTATCACCGGTGCCGTCCAATGGTAATTCAATATCGTTATCGGGTGCCCCACGATTCGGCCGGTTGTGAAATGACAGCATGAAATCAACCGACGGGTCTTTGAATTCAACCAATGCAGAAAACGGTACACGAATAAAGAACGGCCGACCATCAAAGGTCAATTGTACACCAAATTCTTTGTCTGAAACATGCAGATTGTTGTATGAATATTGTAATACTATCGTCATAATATCTGGATACCGTATGCGCAAGAAATCCGGTAAAACGACCCCGGCATCATGCGTACGAAACGTGATAAAAAAATGCATTCCATCCCCAAGACCATTTATCTGAGCATGTATCAACGCTTCGCGTACAACGGATTTTAACGCGGTGTCAAGTAAGGATTGGTAATCTATCTTTGCCATAATTCTACCCCCGAATGATTAAAGTATATTACTTATTTCACCGTTTGCGCAAGCAACAAATGTTGCATTCGGAACATTTTTGAATATTGCGTCGTCGATACCGGTTGCCCATACCTGGGCCGATGCGTTGCCAAGTTCGGTAAACAGCCGTTTTCGTGCATCGTTATCCAAATGTGCGGCGGCTTCATCCAACAATACAATTGGTGTTGAATTTGTTTTGGTGTGAATAAGTTTTGCATGTGCCAAAACCAAATCTAACAGTGTTGTTTTCTGTTGACCCGTACTGGTAAGGTGCGCCGGCAAATTTAATGCGTGATTAAAAACCCCAAAGTCCGATTTATTCACACCATCCAATACCATTTTATCATTGGTAAGTGAACGGTTCGATTTTAAGTAGTCCAAATAATTTCTTTCCGCCGTTGCCGCATTTGTTTTCATAATCATAGATTCGACCATTCCGTCCACGGATGTTGCCACATCGGACAAGAAATAATTTACTTCCCCGGCATATTGAATACGTGCGGCGGCAATCGCGACGGCGGTCGCGGCAATTTGTGCGTCCAATGCGTCAATCCATTTGCTGTTTGCGCCGGTCTTTAACGCCCCCGCCCGTTCAGACATCAATTTATTGTGTCGCGCAACACGTCCCGAATGTGCAGAATCGAATCCGGCGGCCATTCGGTCAAAGAAAGCACGTCGGTCGGTTGCATTGTCAACAAAAATACGGTCTTCGCGTGGTGTGACCCAAACAATGCGCATATGTTTCGCCAAATCTGATAATGGCGTACCATCGCCATTCACCCGCGCATGACGGTTGGAATCATTCTGATTAAAATACACACACACTTCATCATCATTGTCCAATGTCGCAAAGACGGAAAAACCACCGTTCCCATCAAATCGCGCAATGTCGCACATTGGGGCGCCCCGCATTCCGCGTTCGCCCGATAACATAGATACGGCTTCAATAATTGCGGTTTTTCCGGCGCCATTTGGCCCGGTTATGATAATGTTTTTTTTCCCCCGAATATTCAGGTGTGATGTTTTGTGGTTTCTGAAATCTGTCAATCTTAAATCTTGAATCATATCAGGCAAAAGGTTAAAAATTTTGACATCATTTTGCAAGACATAAAATAAAATCGTTGCATCATAGATAAAAATCTTATACCGTTAAAATGACCCGTATGGGATAAACCAAAAGGAGAAAATATGAAAAAAGTACTTGTATCACTTGTTTCCACTGTTGCTGTCATTGGTGCCGCAAATGCGGTGAACCTGCGTCAGTACGCGTCTTTAAAGGCATCGGATGGCATTGCCGGACAATTCAAAATGGAAGAAACCGGCGCAAGGTCAGAGAAGTATGATACCAAAAATTTCTATGGCCTAAGTTTGGCGTACGGTGTTAAATTGTACGACTTTCGTGCCGAATTAGAGGCAAATTGGAATCCGCAGATAAAGTTGAAATCTTTGGATGGTGTTAAGGCAAATGATATGTCTGTGTTTGTGAACGCCTACTATGACATCAAAACAAACAGTTTGTTCACACCGTACATCGGTTTGGGTGTTGGTTATGACATTATGAATATCAAGGGTGGTGGTATCGATGATGATGCCGGCGCAATTGGTTTTCGTGGCATGGTTGGTGTTGAATGGCGTATAACTAATATGTTCTCGTTGGACACCGGATATCGTTTTTCGTACCTTGGGGACCATTCGTTTGACGGATTCGATGCATCGGCGTATGCTCATGAAGTAACGGTTGGTGCGCGTGTTTCGTTCTAATCAGGGCAAATAGCAATGCGCCATATTTTGTGTTTGATACTAATGTGCGGTCTGGCCGCATGTGGTACCACATATGATGTGGCGCATGATGATTTTATCGAAGATTTTTATAATGGTGAATACGCAATTGCAGGCGATATTATGGCGGTTGCAACTGTTTCGGCAAATCCGGTCGATACGCCGTACATTGGCGGATTACAGTGCGGAACGGCATATTTGTGGTCTGGGGATGCGGCTGAACGGAAAATGTGCTTTGATACGGCAAACAATGTTCTGAATGGTACGCTTGACGATGATTCGGGTTATCGGATAAAACAGTATGAAAAAATAGCCATGGCCACATATCAGGGCATTGGTGAAATATTGGACGCGTCAAATGATGCAGGAATGTTTTTTAATCGTGCATATATGTACCAATCTGAAAACGTCCAAGATAATGATGCGGAAATTACTGCGGCCCAAGAAAAAATAAACAAAAATATGGCGGGCGTGAATACAAATCTTGCAATCAGCCAGGCGATTTCGGAAATGGATTCTGCGCCCGATGCGGTTGCACCAATGCGTGATTATGTGAATCCGTATACAACATACATTGGTGCAATTTACAATGCGTTGAATGGCGATATGGGAAATGCGCCATTGGATTTTAGCCGTGTAAAAGCATTTGCACCAAACAATCATTTTGTTGTGTCTGATTTAGATACAATAAAATCGCATAAAGATTCTGTATGGGTTTTCTTTGAAAATGGAATGGTTGGCGATATTCGTCCCCGCGCATTGGCACCGGCGGTGTTGCAAGTGTTTGGTATACGCATTAGTGTGCCGGATATTTTCCCAGGAACGCCCGCGTTAAGTAATCTAAGGGTCACGGCCGATGGTAAATCGGTAAATACAGAATTTTTGGCAAATATGGATTCCATTGTAAAAACAGATATAAATAAATACCGTAATGCGAACATAATAAAATCTATTGCGTTTGAATCGGGCAAGGTCGCGGCCGCGATAATGACGAAGTCTGTGACGAACAAGATGTCACACAAAAATAATAATAATCTGTGGTTGGATTTTTTGGGAACTTATGCAATGATAGGGATAATGAGTTCCGATCAGCCATGGGATTTGCGTTCGTGGACCGCGTTGCCACATGAAATTCAGGTTGCGCGTGTCGATATGCCACGTACGCGAACATTGGTATTGGACGATAAATACACGGTTGAAATTCCAAATGAAATAAAAAATGCCGCGGTATTTATCCGATTGCCATCTGCCGGGGCGACACCGTCCATTGGTGTTGGTCGGTTGAACTAACAGAAACACAAAGGAGAAAAAATGAAAAAAATATCACTTGCATTGGCGTCGATTTTGGCTGCGTGCGCGGCCCAAAATTACACGCCGGAAAACATTATCATTGAAGACGGAAATTATATCAAAGAAATTTCTGCAAAAAGTGTGGTGCGCCCAAGTGACGGATTTACCAGTGTCAGCATAAATGGCGAAACATACGAAGATACAACATTATATTATCGCGTTGTATGGTTCGACGTTGAAGGTACGCAAATAAATTCTGGGGCAACGGACCGCCCTGTCCAGGCAAATATTCGTCGCAATATACCATTTAATTGGCATATAGTTTCGCCGTCAAATAATGCCCATTCATATAAAGTTTACATTTCCAACCGTCCCATAAGACAATAAACCCCCAAGGAGTAAAAAATGAAAAAAATATTTATTTTTGCATGTTCAATATCAACATTGTTGTGTGGTTGCGCAACCGAAACGCGCGTGCTTAGTGATGCAGAATCCCAAGAAATTGTATCGGCATCGCTGTCGGATAACGATTTTGAAGCCGCGGCCCAAGATATGGTGAACGATTTGTTGTCGCGTCCAATTTTGGCGGGCAAAAACAATGGCAAACCATATTACATATATTTCTATGGTATCAAAAATGAAACCGCGCAACGCATAAATACAAAAGACTTGTCTTCATACATTGAAAACGAATTGTTAAATTCGGGCAAGGTTGAACCAACACGCGCATTTGGCGAAGACTGCGATACATCGATTGCAATGTCGCGCGAATTGGCAAATTCACCATTGGTTGATAAAACAACGGTAAAACCCAATGGTACTGTCAAGGCATATGATTACAGCCTGACCGGCCGTATCCAACAACGGAATGTTATGGTTGACGGGGGCAAGAAATTGATAGAATATAAATTCGATATGGAATTAAATAACACAACGACCGGAACAAAAGTTTGGGGTCGCGTAAAGAATATCAAAAAAATAACCG
>JAGCET010000025.1 GCA_017650505.1 Alphaproteobacteria bacterium | reverse complement strand
CCCAGAAGAAATCATATATTGTTTCATTTTCACAACCATAAAACAAAAAACGAACATCGACATATTATGCAGAATTCCGCCATTTTTCACACAAACATTTGGGTGAACAAAAAGGTACGTTTTTGTTCGTTTTAAAAACGGTAAAAATGCGCAACAAAAAATCCCAGATTTCTGGGGTTTTCTATTTTTTGAGAAAATGTAAAAAAGGGGTGGACATAAACGTACCTTTTTGTTCACCCAAATGTTTGTGTGAAAAATGGCGGAATTCTGCATAATATGTCGATGTTCGTTTTTTGTTTTATGGTTGTGAAAATGAAACAATTTATGATTTCTTCGGGGGATCATAACCGTATTCGTAAAAAATTCGAATTATGTGTTGACATTGTGTTGTTTTGTGTTATATTTATGGGTAAAGATAACCCAAGGAGGTGTAAAATGAAAAGTCGTGAAAAAGCAACTTTGGCTTTGATTTTTGTTGCTATTGTTGGCGTTTTAGGATTTAAGGCGTGCGACAAAAATGAAAATAAACAACGTCGCGAGGAAAAGCGCGCAATTGAAAATTTGGGCCAATTCATAGTGGACAGTGCCAATGCCGAGGTTATGGCGCGTGTGAATCGCGGTCGCAGTGAAACAAATATCTACAAGAACTATACAGATGAACAGTTGGCGGGGTGGATGGATATAAAGTCGCGCGATTCTGCCGTTTATGCCAACGCGTTGAAGCGTGATGCTGTGTTGGTATATAGCCCGCAGACAAGCAATAAAGATGCTTTTACCAAGATTTTAAAGGCGCCATTGTATGACTATGGTCCGGGGACAGAATTTGATAAAGACGGTAATGCGACATACAACCCCAAAAGCGTCAAAGGGGTCAGCAGGTTGCATAATATGAAAGTGAATCTTGAGCAGTATGAAGAAAAAGTTCTGGAGTTATCCAGAATGCGGGCCGAACAAGTACGACGTCGCGCCCAGTAAAGAATGGCAGGGACAAAGTAATACAAAACGGGGCGTTCGCCCCGTTTTTCATTATTTGTTGGTTAACTGTAGTTCTATACGACGGTTCTTTTGCATACTGGCCGCGTCGGTTCCCAATGCAATCGGATGCAGATCGCCGAAACCACTTGGCACCAATCGACGTGCCGATACGCCATCGCGTACTAACTGATTCATAACCGCGCGTGCGCGCAAGATCGACAGTTGCATATTGTCGGCATAGGCACGATTCCCCGGAACAACTGGCTTTTTATCTGTATGGCCGTCAATGCGGATAATCCAATTAACGCTTGACGGGATTTTTTCTTCCAATCCCTTGATCACGTTGGATATAAGGCGCAGTTGATTTTTACCTTCGGCCGACAGACGGTAAGATCCGGTTTCAAACAAAATATCACTTGGGACAATGAATCGGTCGCCATCGGCCTGGACACTGGTGGTGTCGCCAAGGGCCGTTTTGATTGCACGATAGAATTCTGATTGGTATTGTTTCATTTCATTCAATTCGGCAACCTTGTCCGCCAAAGCCTTGTTCAAACGGGTGGACATTTCGACGTATTTAGTTTCTTGGTCACGGGCGTTTTCTTCGGCGGTGGCCAATGCGCGGTTTAATTTTTCCAATTCTGCCATATATTCTGCCGATTTTTCCGCCATTTGGTTCTGCATCTGGGTTTGCAGGTCGCGACGTTCCTGTTCCAATTCGGCAATTTGTTGTTTCGCAACCAATGCCTGGCTTAATTGAGCCTTTAATTCTTCAACCTGTTGTTTTGTGGCGGCGTCTTGGGCCTGTAATTCGGTCACTTTGTTTTCATACGCAGTAATCAAATCCATTATAGATAAATCTTTGGAATCTAAATCACTTTGCATTGATTCCAAACTGGCCCGCGCCTGAATCAAAAGGCGTTTCGCTTCTTCTTCGTCTGCGGTCATTTGACGGATCTGTTCACTCTGTTCCGCGTTCATTTGTTTTAACTCTGCGATTGTTTGAACACCGGTACGTTTGTTAAACACACTGGTCGTGGTCCATAAAAACACGAATACTATCAACAAGAATATCAATATGATGACAAGATTTGAAAACAAATCTACGAATGCCGGCCACGTGTTTGTTTTATTACGAAAGTTAAACATTTTTCTCTCTCTTTGGTTTTTTGTTAATTGTCTTGTTGGTTTATTTCTTGGATTGCGTTGTTGATTTTATCCAAACTGGATTCGATGCGCGGCCACATTCCAATTTCTGGGTGATTGACATTTGTGCGACGGGCCAAAACATCTTCGGTTGCGTGAAATATTGCAGATTGTGCCATTTCAACCTGGACCCCCAGGAAACCGATAACCAAACTGCCCCCAAGGCCAAGCAGCGAACTTGTAAATGCCGTTGCCATTCCACCCAACGGTTGGGACAATCCGGCCTGCATCGCGTGCAACACCGTGTCATCATTGAAATTCAAATTACGAATCAAATCTGCAAAACCGCCAACGGTCAATATCAGCCCCCAAAATGTTCCAAGTAATCCCAAAAATACCAATGTATTTGTAATATACCGAATCGGTTCGCGTTCATCTTCCATTTCTGTCTGAATCATCCCCAGTGCGCTGTGCAGGCCGGATTCGGTCAATTTTTGTGGGTGGGTACGCAACAACACCGCAACACCGTGCAACAGACGTGGTGCGACGCGTGCACGGCGATTGTGGCATGTAAAGGCATTCAGCCACCGATATTCAGGTACCAATGAAAATATACGGATAAAGCAGAAAATAATACCAAAAATTGTCGTACCCAAAATCGCACCGTTAAGGTATATGTTTGCGGTCGCAATTGCAAAGAATTCGCGATAAAACAGTATGATACAGCATACAACCAATGCCGTAAACAGTGCCATTCTGTTAAGATTTCGGTGAAATTTATTCATATTTTTCCCCCAAGTACAAGTGTATGTTAGTAAAATTTTTAGACTCGTGTCAATAGAGATTATTTATGAAATTTATCTTAAATTGAAACGGCTTGACTTCTGGATGATTTGTGTTAACGTCTTTGGCGCAAAAAAACAAAGGATTTATGATGAACAGAAAACAAAGACGGGCGTTTCGTTTTGTAAGGTCTGTTATTAACGGTGGTCAGACGGATGTAAGGGTGAACGGGGGCAATGCGAAAACAACCGGCGATTGTTGTGAAGGTGTTTGCCAAAGTTATGATATATATTCAAACAAAGGCGATTTTTTGAAACAATCCCCAAAATGGTTTGGTGGCGATATTGCGGTTGTTTCTTTGGGCCAGAAAAATTGTGTGTTTTCATTGGCATTTAATCATAATGAATTCGAAATACTGGAAAGAAAAGCGCGCCGGTTATACAACATGGCCCAGGCAATGATGGCGCAACGTCAGAAAAACGAAAAGTCGATGTAAAGTATTTGACAAAAAATCTATTGACATTTTGTCATAATGTGGTAATTTGCCTGTCGGTGGTAATACAAAAAAAATAAAGGTGTAATCATGCAAGAACAACAATTGACGACAGAACAACAAATAATTGCAAGTCTAGATAAATTGATGGCTGAAAGGGATTCTGTACGTGAATATCCGTCACGAACAGAAGATTGGGAAAACCTGAAAATCACGGGTGTGATTGATATGGATCGTTTGGGTAAACGGAAAGTATTTGAAAAAGGCTTAAAGGGGGTACAGGCAGCGAGTTTGCCCATGGTGCAAAAATATAATATGGATTCGCAATCTGAGTTAGGTAATATAATATCAGATTTGAATAAATATTTTAAAAGTCAACGTAAAAGAATTAGAAAAGATTACGATAATGTTTTGTATCAATTAAGTGCTGAATTGCAACAAAATCAAACATATATTCCATCGGAATTTGATAAACAATTATCAAAATTATTTTCTGAGTTTCCTGTTCGTGAAACACTGGTAAAACCGGTCGATTTTGTTCCTTATAAAGAACAAATACCCACATCTAAATTTGAAATGGTTACATACCTTTGTTTGGCCAGTGTAATATACGGTTCATACGAAAATGCTTTAGACGATAAACAAAAATTATTACAGAAAGTAGGCCGTGAGACATACACAAAGGGTTTATCAGTATTTAAAAAGGTAATTGATGAATTTCAATCTTTATTACTTCCCGCATTACAACAGTTCGAAAATCAAGGAAACACAAAAGAAACACAGGATTATGTTAAAAAAATATCAAAGTTGCGAAAAAAATTAGGCGAATGGGAGTATGGAGTAACAATGGGAGACGCAACAAGGGCTGATGGATATTTTTCTAATGGTTTATACGATGTATCTGATCAAGACTCGGCATATGACAGATTAATTTGTATTGCTAATTGGATGTATGTTTGGAGATCTGGTTGGTGCGGTAAGGTGTCGGGTAAATACGTAATGTACCCTGTATTGGAATTGTTTGGTAACGCATTGGCTTCTGATGTGCAATCCAAGGCAGATGCTATTGCAAAATACAGATGTATAGCAGATTACGTAAATCATAGGGCCGCATTTGCTAAGCAATTTAGTACTTTGACAAATTTGACAAAGTAGTTTGTAAATTATTTTGCATAAAAACACTTGATTTTATGTAAAAAATTGTAATAATTGGGTCTGTTCCTGCCGTTGTCATGGTGATTACGGCTGATATAAACCAAAGGAAATAAAATGGCTTACTATGAAAGTGTTCTGGTCTTTCGCCAGGATTTGACCGAGCCGCAGGTTAAAGAAAAAGCGGAAAAATATGCAGGTGTTATTAAAGAACTGGGTGGGGATGTAAAGTCTACCGAATTTTGGGGATTAAAAAACCTGGCCTATGTTATTCGTAAAAACCGCAAGGCGCATTACGTTATGATGAATGTCGAAATGCCGGGTGTTGCAATCGCAGAATTGGAACGTCGTTGCCGTATAGATGAAGATGTCATTCGTTTCTTGAATGTGCGTGTTGAAAAATTGGCGGACGGCCCGTCCATCATGATGAAAAAGAATACCGAGGAGGCAGAATAATGGCAGTTCGTGCAGCAATCTATCGCAAAAAATCTAACCCGTTAAAGGGCAAGGTTATAGATTATAAAGATGTTAAGACTTTGTCGCACTATATCACGGAACGTGGTAAAATCGTGCCAAGTCGTATCAGTGGTGTTTCGCAGAAAGATCAACGTCAATTGACCCGCGCAATTAAACGTGCACGTCATTTGGGGCTGTTGCCGTTTGTGCGGAATAATATCGGTTAAACTATTTGGGAATAATCCCTAACTTACAAATTAAGGACAGATAAGATGAAAGTTATTTTAACAGAAAAAATTACCAGATTGGGCAATATCGGCGATACGGTCGAAGTTAAAACAGGTTATGCGCGTAATTTCTTGTTACCGAATAACAAGGCGTTGCGTTGGTCGCGTGAAAATGTTGCGTTGTTCGAAGCACAAAAGGCCGAATTGCAGGCTCGTCACGAGGCCGCCAAGGCTTCGGCCGAGTCCAAAGTTGATGCGGTTAAAAATGCCAAGATGTACATGATTCGCCAGGCCGGTGATACAGGGCAATTGTATGGTTCTGTGTCAAGTCGTGATATTGCGCGTACGTTAAAAGAAATTGCAAATGTTGATGTCGCATCGGCCCAGGTTATGTTGGGCGCACCAATTAAATCCATTGGCGCATTTGATACGAAAATTGCGTTGCATCCGGATGTTATCGTTCCGATAAAGGTCTATGTTGCACGTACTAATGACGAAATTGAGGCCTTGGTTGCGGGCAAGGTTTTGACATTCGGAACCAAAAAGGTAGAAGAAGAAAAGAAAGAAGAGACCAAAAAAGAAGCGACCGATGAAGCCGATGCACCAAAAGATGATGCGCCGGCCGCGGAAGTTGCAGAATAATTTGTTGGTTGAATCTTTGTCGATTCGTTTTACCCCGGTTTTGCCGGGGTAAAAAATATTTTGGTCGTTTGACTTTGATCTTATTTTATGGTACAAATACCAATATGAGCAGCGATAAGTATTTTTTTCGAAATAACCCATTGTTTCCGATAGATTTGGTATACTTGTGGATTGACGGCAGTCGACCCGATTTCCGAAAAATCAAGGCGGAATATTTGCGTGCCGCCGGTAAAGATGTCGGTCAATATGTAGATGCCGTAAAAGATCAAATTTTTCGTAATAATGACGAGTTAAAATATTCGTTGCGGTCGGTGGAAAAGAATGCGCCGTGGGTAAATCATATATATATTGTGACCGGCTTTGGCCAGGTGCCGGATTGGTTGGATACATCAAATCCGCGTGTGACAATAGTGCCCCAGGAATCTATTTTGCCACCCGATGCATCGCCCGTGTTTAATTCTTGTGCGATTGAGGCATCATTGGCCAATATTCCGGGGTTGTCAGAACACTTTTTGTTGGCGAACGATGATATGTTTTTTAATGCGCCGACATCACCATATTATTTCTTTGATAAAGATGGGCGGGCAATATTCCGTGCGATATATCGTAAAAATGGTCATGTTGCACGTGAAAATAACAGTGTGTATTTACTTCATTTAATAAATGCGGCGGCGGCGATAGAAAATGCGTTTGGCGTTCGTATGTATGATTACAAGGCTTCGCATGGTATTGACCCATATATCAAATCTTCGATGATTGAATGTTGTGCAAATCCAATTTTGGCAAAGTACATAGATGCAACGCGGCACAGTCGGTTTCGTGACAAGTCCGATGTGCATCGATTGATATTTAATTTATACGATATTGTGCATGGTCGTGCCAAGGTTGTTCGGGCACATTCCAAGCATATTGGGCATAATATCATATTGGATTTTTTGTATAATCTGATCCATTATAGGTCGGTGCGGGATTCTGTATTTTATTGTACTGATGCGTTTGAAGCGGGCGCGCGAAATTGCGTGGCAAAGGTTGTTTGCATAAATGACAGTTGTTGCAATTCGGATGTAAATTTTGAACACAACAGGGCATTCTTTGATGCAAAATTCCCAAACAAAAGTGAATTTGAAAAATAGAGGATTTTTGTGTATGGCAAAACAAACACTTATTTTTGATGCATCGGTTATTGCCAGTAATCTTAACAATGGACGTGGTCGGTCGGGAATATATTTTGCAACGTATAATATACTGAAAAATTTGGTGGCATCCGGTGAGATAGATGTATCTTTATACAGTGATTATTTTTCGGACAAATTTAATGAATTTGTAAGACAAAATTTCGGTGATGTGCCCATTTATTATGGTAATAGATACGTCAAATTTTTATCACGGATGGTTCAATTAGATAAAAAGTTGCGTGAAAAAAGGCACAATGTTTTGAAATTATTATTGAATATATTTGTTCGTAAGCCTGCGAAATTTATCGGTTCGTGGGGGCGATTGCCATATTTTGATGCTGCTTTTTCACCGATATATGTTTTCCCAAAAAAAATTAGAGCCAAAGAAAAGTATATTATTTTGTATGATGCGATTCCTATTTTGTTTCCGCTGTATTACGAGACGCATCGTTCCAAAGCGCATTTTTGGTTTGAGGTTTTGACCAAATATATTAAAACAAAACCCAAGTGCAGATACTTTGCAATTTCGGAATCGTGCAGGGATGATTTTATACGTTTGTTGGATATGAAGGAAGATGATATTACGGTGATGCCGTTGGCGGCGGGTGATAATTTTTATCAAGAAAAAGACGAGGATAAAATTCGTGCAACGCGCGCTAAATACAATATACCGGCCGATAAGAAATATGTGTTTTCACTTTGTACATTGGAACCGCGCAAGAACCTTATTCGTGCGGTCAAGACTTTTATTGAATTTATCAAAAAGAATAAAATTGATGATATGGTGTTCGTTCTTGGTGGTGCACATTGGGATGATTTTATTGGAAAATTGGAATCCGAAATAGACGATTTAGGTAAATATAAAACCAGAATTATTCGTGCAGGTTATATCGATGATGCGGATTTGACTGCGTTGTACAGTGGTGCAACATTTTTTGTTTATACTTCACAATATGAAGGTTTCGGTCTGCCTCCGTTGGAGGCGATGCAGTGTGGTTGCCCAGTAATTACGTCCAATACTTCTTCTTTGCCGGAGGTTGTTGGTGATGCGGCCATAATGATAGATTGGGATGATGATGCGGCGCATATCGCCGCGTATGAGCGGTATTATAATGATAAGGAATTGCGTAATGAAATGCGCAAACGCGGGCTTGCACGTGCAAAACAGTTTACATGGGAAAATACTGCGGATATAATAGTAGAAAAAATAAAGGCAGATAAATGAAAGTTGCGTTGATTACCGGTATTACTGGGCAAGATGGGTCTTATTTGGCGGAATTGTTGTTGGATAAGGGGTATGATGTACATGGACTGGTCCGGCGTTCGGCATCGCATAACACAATGCGTATAGACCATTTATTGAAAAATAAAAATTTACATTTGCACTATGGTGATTTGACGGATTCGGTAAATATAATAAGGTTGGTTGGTGAAATCAAACCAGACGAGATTTATAACCTTGGGGCCCAAAGCCACGTTAAGATTTCTTGGGATTGTCCCGAATTTACTGCGGAATCTGATGCGTTGGGGACTCTGCGATTATTGGAGGCCATTCGTGTAAATGGCTTGACCAAAAAAACGCGGTTTTACCAGGCATCAACATCTGAACTTTTTGGCTTAATCCAAGAACCGATGCAATCTGAAAAGACACATTTTTATCCGCGCAGTCCGTATGGCGTCGCGAAGCTTTATGGGTATTGGATAACGGTAAATTATCGTGAAAGTTTTGGTATATTTGGTTGTAATGGAATATTGTTTAATCATGAGAGTCCACGTCGGGGTGAAAACTTTGTGACACGTAAAATTACGCTTGCAGCAACACGGATTAAGGAAGGGTTGCAAGATTGCCTTTATCTTGGGAATATTGACGCAAAGCGCGATTGGGGACATGCGCGTGATTATGTCGAAGGTATGTGGCGTATGTTACAATCAGATACTCCCGATGATTACGTGTTGGCGACCGGGGTAACGACATCTATTCGTGATTTTGTAAAGATGACATTTGCTGAATTGAATATGGATTTGGAATGGCACGGTTCGGGTGTTGATGAATATGCGGTCGATAAGGCAACGGGTAAAAAAGTTGTCGCGATAAATCCGAAATTCTTCCGCCCGGCCGAGGTTGATTTGTTGCTTGGTGATGCGACCAAGGTGCGCGAAAAGTTGGGATGGAAGCCGAAGTGCGATTTGGCGGGATTGGTTTGCGAAATGGTTGCCGAAGATTTGAAATTGGCGAAACGTGAAAAAATACTGCGGGATAATGGATTTGCAGAGAATGTAAGACACGCAGATTAAGGGTTTGTAAAAATGAGTAAATATTTGGTAACGGGTGCAATGGGATTCGTGGGGCGGTATTTCATAGAATACCTGAGTCATGTGGAACCATATGCGAATGTGTGTGGTGTCGATATTGTTCCAAAATGTGATATGGATATTGAATATCGGTCACTGAATTTGATGGATGCGGATGGGGTGGATGCTTTGGTCAAAGAATTGCGACCTGATTATATTGTGCACTTGGCGGCTATGTCGTCGGTGGCCCAAAGTTGGAAAGAGCCTGCAAATTGTTTTGTGAACAATATGTCGGTGTTTTTGAATTTGGCAGATTCTGTGCGTAATAACGGTATGTCGACGCGCATTTTGTCTGTTGGTTCGTCCGAAGAGTATGGCATATATAATGAACCAATGAAAGAATCGTTTGTTTTGCATCCAAAAAGTCCGTATTCGGTTGCGCGTTTAAGTCAAGAATATATGTCAAAACTGTATGTGGACAGGTTTGGTTTGGATGTCGTGATGACCCGTTCATTTAATCATATTGGGCCACGGCAAAGTACGCGTTTTGTTATACCGTCTTTTGTTGAGCAGTTAGTGAATATTGCATCGGGCAAATCTGAAAATAAGATGATGGTTGGGAATATTGATGTTGTTCGTGATTTTACCGATGTGCGGGACGTTGTTGATGCGTATTGGCGCATAATTAAAAATGCCGAAAATCGCAGTGTTTACAATGTGTGCAGTGGTCATGGTGTGAAATTGCATGATGTCATTGATATTGTCGCCAAGGATTTGAATGTAAAACCAAATATTTGCGTGGATCCGGCGCGTCTGCGTGCAACTGATGTGCCATCGGTTATTGGCGATAATACCAAATTAAAACAGGAACTGGGGTGGCAACCAAAATATGATTTGTATCGGACTTTGCAGGATATGGTTGTATGGTCGGTTTCGCAAAATACAAAATAATGAAAGGAGAATAAAAAATGAATTATCATGTTTATGAACCAAGTTTGACGGGAAATGAAAAAAAGTATGTGAACGAATGTTTGGATACAACATGGATTTCATCCAAGGGCAAGTTTATTTCTGAATTTGAAAACCGGTTTGCCGAATATCTTGGGGTAAAGTATGCAACCGGAACCTGTAATGGAACGGTGCCGATTCATTTGGCACTTATGGCGTTGGGAATTGGACCGGGCGATGAAGTTATTGTGCCAAGTTTTACGTATATTGCCAGTGTAAATCCAATCGTTGTGTGTGGTGCAACCCCGGTTTTCGCGGACAGTTTGCCGGATACATTACAAATTGATCCACATGATGTAGAATCCAAGATTACATCGAAAACACGTGCGATAATGGTCGTGCATCTTTATGGCCATCCGGCCGATATGGATACGATTATGGATATTGCCAAAAAGCATAATCTGTTTGTAATTGAAGATACCGCCGAGGCATTTGGTGCAAAATATCATGGAAAATATGTTGGTACGTTTGGTGATATTGCAACATTTTCGTTCTTTGGCAATAAAACGATTACATGTGGCGAGGGTGGTATGGCCGTCACCAGTAATCCGGATTTATATGAAAAGTTATTGCACCTGAAAGGGCAGGGGTTATCAAAAGAACGTGAATACTGGCACGACATTATTGGGTTTAACTATCGCATGACAAATATTGCCGCGGCGATCGGTCTTGCCCAATTAGAACAGGCGGATAAGTTCTTGGCAAAAAAACGTCAGATCGCGGATTGGTATTACGAAGAATTAAAAGATATTTCTGGCCTGCGGATGCTGCGTGAATTTGGAGATGTCGTGAATTCTTATTGGATGATAACTTTGATTTGCGACAGTATGGAACGCCGTGATGATTTGCGTAAATTTATGAAAGATGCAGGTATTGAAACTCGTCCGTCATTTTGGCCAATTCATACTATGCCAATGTATGCGGGTTTGGGGTATAAATTGCCGATCGCCGAAGATGTCGCAACTCGCGGGATGAACATCCCAAGTTATCCGGCATTGTCAAAAAAGGATGTTCATAATATTTGTGCGGTGATAAAGGAATTCTATGAAAAATAAAACAATAATATTTGGTTGTGGGGGGCATGCGCGCAGTGTCGCGGATGTCTTGCTTGGTAATCAACCAAATGCGGATATCGTTTTCATAGATTCTGCGGCGCGCGATGGCGAACAAATTTTTGGGTTCCCTGTGTTGCGGGATTTTCCGACAGCCGGATTAACCTGTTATTGCGCGGTTGGTGATAATATAACGCGCCATGATATGTTTGCCGAACGTGATTTTGAAAGCCTGGTGGCACATGATAGCTATTTAGGGCGCGATTGTAAAATTGGTTCAGGTGCGTTCGTTGCACATCACGCGCATATTGGTCCCTGTGCCATTATTGGAAAGGGGTGCATTATAAATACGGGTGCCGTTGTAGAACATGAGGTTAATATAGGTGATTTCTGTCATGTTTCTGTTAATGCAACGGTTTGCGGTCGGGTTCAGATTGGAAATCGTGTCTTTGTTGGTGCCGGGGTCACAATCCGTGATAAAATTCGTGTGTGTGATGATGTAATTATTGGTTGCGGTTCATCGGTGGTCAAAGATATAACAGAACCAGGTGTGTATGGCGGCTGTCCGGTCCATAGAATAGGGGATTTTAAATGAAAATTGCGGTTGTCTGCCACAGGGCTTCGGCCGGTGGTTGGAATTATGTTTTTATGTTGTTGTCCAATTTGAAAAGGTGTTATCCAAATTGGGAAATTTCCCTGTTCCACGCGCACGATGTCACACTCGATTTGTTCGGGTTTAAGGAAAAATTTATAGAATATGGAATAAATGTATATCATTACCCTTTTAATGTTAAATTGCATAGACGTGGCGGACTTGTTAATAAAATCTGGTATCCAATAAGAAAAACAATTTTGAAAATCAGAATATGGCGGGCAAATGTTGCCGATAAATTAAAAAAGCATGATGTTGTGTTTTATGCGTGGCCGTATGGCATAGAACCATTTGAATCTGTTGATAAACCTGCATTTTTTATTCCGCATGATTTTATTTATACTCATTGGTTTGGTTTCCATTGTGGGAATTTGTATAATGAATCATTTTTCAGAACTAATTATGACGCGCATTTGAAATTCTGTAAAATTGCCACCCCCATTGTATCGAGTCATTATATCGCTGCGGAATTCAAGAATACTTTCCCGGATTCTGCGCAGATGCCCCGAGTTGTTTATTTGTCACGTTTTAACGAATTTGAAAAAATACCTGGCGCAAAATTAAAACAAAAATTGAAAAAATTCGGAATTGATTTTCCATATTTACTGTGGCCCAGCAATTGGATGTATCACAAGAATATAGCGCCTTTGTTGGGTGCGTTTTACGAAGTTAAACAGAAATATCCAGATGTTAAACTTATATTGACCGGAAATAATACAAAAAATCAACGTGTTGTGTGTCGGTCGCCATTTTACTGCGATCATTTAAAACCCGGCGAAAGTGATTGGGATATTTGGGGTATGGGCGAATTGCCACCTGATGATTTCGCGGTTTTATTACAGGGGGCGACCGCGGTTATAAATACCTCGCTGTGCGAGGCCGGCGCGGGTTCCGCCCTGGATGCGTGGAGTATGGGAATCCCGATGATAATGTCTGATATAGAACCGTTTAGACAGCAGGTTGAATACCTGGGAACGTGTGCAGAATTTTTTGACCCACGAAATAGTCATGACGTTGCGAAGGCAATTCTGCGCGTTTTGGATAATTTGACAGATGCACGTAAAAACGCAAAAAAATCGGAAAAGGCAATAGCCGAATATACCTGGGCCGATGTTGCACGTCAGTATGCCGAAATCTTCATGGAGAAGGCTGATGAAAAATAACCGGATTCTGTGGATTTGCAATCATACGACATTGATGGATGTAGAATGCAGGCTGTTGCAGAAATTGGGATTCGAGGTTTTTGTGCCCAAGGTTTTGGGGGACAATCGTTCAAGTGCGATTTCACATGAATTCGATAAAAGTTTAACGGTGCCGGCGGATGTGTTGCATGCATTAAACCAGTTTGATTTCTATCATGATGAATGGTCACCAAATATTGCCGCAATGGTGAATAAATATTTTGATGTTGCGTTTTGTGTTAATGTTTATCCGGCGATTTTTAATGTGGCAAAATCTTTTAATGGCAAGGTCGTTTTGCGAGCATTTGGATATGAATCAAATATCAATTACGAGCAGACAACCGCGTGCACCAGGAAAATTCACGGAATACGTCATTTGTGTAAACCACAGGACATTGTGCGTGATAACGAAATGATGCGACAATTGCACAAGATAAAAAATCGTTTTTACCTTGGGGTGGCATATCGTCAAATTATTCCAAATGAAACCCCCTTCTTTCAGAAACGCAGTGTGTTTTTACCACTGGGGATGCCACAGTCAATTTGGAAAAATGAAAATACATGGGTTGGTGGTGGCGACAAAATAATGTTTGTGTGTCCGTCTATTGAAAATCCGTATTATAAAGGTATCTATGATTCATTTAAACAGCAATTTGGTGATTTGCCTCATTTGATATTTGGGGTGCAAAACCATAAATATCCAAATGATAAATCAATAATTGGATTTTTGGAAAGATCGAAATTTGATAACTATATGCAAACATTACCTGTTATGTTCTATCATTCAACCGAACCGCGGCATTTGCATTATCATCCATTAGAGGCAATTTGTTATGGTATGCCGGTTGTATTTATGGGTGGTGGTATATTGCAAGATTTTGGTGGGGCCAACCAACCGGGGCTTTGTCATACTGTTGCCGATGCACACGATAAATTAACGCGTATTTTAAACGGCGATGCCGAATTGGTGGCAAATATTTTATCACGTCAAAAAAAGATATTGAATGAAGTCAGTGATGATTTTATATTGAACGCATGGAAAGAAAACTTTACACTTGTGACAGGGAATAATTAAATGAATCATATTGTTTTTTGTTTAGATGATAATTATGCGGCTTTGCTTGGGGTGGCAATGCATTCTATTTTAACGCACAGTCATGCAAAATACTGTTTTTGGATTATGCATAATAATTTGTCCAATGAAAATCAGAACAAGGTCAAAGATATCGCCGATAAATTTGAAATGCCGGTGTTCTTTGTCCCGGTCGATGAGAACAAGGAATTGTTAGATTTCAGAAAACCAAAAATTTGGGCGAATAAAGTATGTTATTATCGAATGTTGGCGCCAATAAGAATTCCATTGGTTGCAAAGAAACATAATATAAAGGTAGAGAAATTATTATTTATCGATTGTGATATTTTGGTCACGGGGGATTTGGCGCCGATTTTTGAAACAGATCTTAGAGATAAAATTTTGGCGGCGGTGGCAAGTCCACTGCATGACGAGGAAAAAGCGCATATACCGGAACTTGGGATTTCCAAAACTCACAAATTTTTCTATGCTGGGTTAATGTTTATAGATTGTCAGAAATGGCAAGATTGCAAGATATATGAAAAATCGGTAGAAATAGACCGCGCACATCCAGATGGATTGAAATGGGCAGATATGGATATCTTAAATATTATATTCCAAGATGACTATGTTATCTTGCACCCCAAATATTCTATTTGGCCGGGTTTGAATTTTAAACCGTATTTATTCGAATATAATAACTTTTTGGATGGCTATCGTGGGATATATGATGATGGTTTGGTGTGCAATGCGTTCCGTAATCCGGTTGTGTTGCAATTGGCTGGTGGTGCAAAACCATGGCGTGAATGTTGCAGGTTCGCGATAGTGTGGCGTTGGTTTATAAATTCTTTCCGTACGCCGTACCGCCAAGATGGAATCAAATACATCAAAAATAAAATTAGAAAAATAAAGTAATGAATATTATCAAAAAAATCTTTCGCAAGCACACAAAGAGCAAAAAGTCTGGGCATCCCAAAAAGGTGAATATTTTCCCGGGAAATTTTATTCACGAAACTGCGGTGATAAGTAATCCGGGCTATATCAAAATGGGTAATAATTGTTGGATTGGTGGTTTTTCGTGCCTATATGCAAATCCGCCAGGAATTGTGATTGGAAACAATGTGATATTTGCGAATAATGTGACAGTGATTAATAATTTCCATAACTATTAAAGCACAGATATGTTGCCGTTTGACTATCGTGCCATTGCACGGCCGGTTTTTATTGGTGATAATGTGTGGATTGGTATGCATAGTTTAATTTTACCTGGTGTTAAAATAGAAGAGGGGGCAATCGTGGCCGCGGGTAGTGTCGTGACAAAATCCGTACCTACCGAAATGTGCGATAGTCGCGGGAAATCCCGCGCGGATTGTCAAATATCGTGATATAAAAACATATGATAAATTGGTGAAAAATAAGAAATTTATTGATGTGTTTTTTCAAAATAATAAACCAGAGATGATTATAGAAAGTGATTTTAATTCGTTCTTGTCAAATACTAAATAGAAAAAATATTGCGAAAAGTATCGAATTTACATGGAATCCCGAAGAAATATCAATCTATATGCGGGCCAAAGAAAAAGCAGTTGAATGTCAAGATTCTGTTCGTGTTGTCAATAAGGTGAAAAATGAGGGGATATCTTGAATATGCCGGATGCATTGCTGTATAACGATTTTATTATGAGTTTTGGGTTGATGGAACATTTCATCGATGGACCAGATATTCCATTAAAGGCAATGTATAACGCATTGAACGAGTGGGTATGCCGTGATTTCGGTGCCGTGCCTGAATTTTTGCATGTCGTGTAAAAAGATATTTTGGTTGTGGTGCAAAAAGGGAAAAGTAAAAAAATTTGGCGCTTGGTTTATTGGATTGCAAATAAACTACCATTTTTGTTTAATCATTTTCAATATTGTATAAAGAACTAAAAAAATTATAAATTAATTCCCCGGGCCAAGGGTTGCCCGGGTTTTTCTTTGCTTATTGGTTTTTTGATGGAATAAAATATTTCCAATATGTTGTACCATTGCCACCGTATGTTACAATGTCGCCGCTGGATACAGGGATAAAGCATGAAACGGCACTGCCGGAATTTGCCACGGAGGAATTGCAAATCTGCACGTTATTGACGCTGACTTGTAGCCCAGGGTTTGTCCCGTAGTTATTTATTGCGATAAACCCATTCGATGGTGCCGTATAAGGTGATGCCCCTAATTCAACCGCGTTTCCATAATCAGGTAGGCAATATCCGCTAATTGTGCCGATGCCGGTTGCAGACAGGTTATCCATATCTTTATTGGCTTTGGTTGGAATATCTTCGATTGCGGTATTTATATCGGTCAAATCATCCGCGGTCAAGAAATCATCCAATTGGTCACGAATTTCCGAAACTTCGGCCAATAAATCCGCAACATTTGGAATGTTTGCCAATCCCAATACATTGGTTAATGTTTCCGATTGTTCTTTCAGAATTTCGATACATTGGTTTATGTCTTGATTTAATTGGTGGGCCAATGGTTGTTCGGTTGGTTGATAGTCTATGTGGCGTGTAATATCGATTTTGCGCCATACCTTGATTGTGGTGCCGTTTGCAGGTGCCAACGCAAAATCTATGCGACCACCAGTGTATGGAATGTCCGGTGCATCGCCCGATGTTTGCGTTGGATACACTGTGACATCATCCAATGTCTGTGCAACGTCGTTCAGACTTACATTTATGTCGTTTGCATCAAAAAATGCAAAAGTGAAATAAAAACTGGTGGTGTTGCCATCGCCAGTAAATGTTTGTATGTTTGACATGGTTTTCCTTTTTTGTTTAATATTAAATAAAAAAAACCGAACAATATGTTCGGACAAAATAAAACGGCGATGTAAAACCATCACCATCTTGCTCATGATTATAGCAAAAAATGTGGCAAAAGTCAATATGTTTTACAATTATTGGTTGACATATTGATAATTTGTAATACAATAAAATCAAAAGGATTCAAATATGAACAAAAAATTTTTACATTTAAAAGATATGGCTTGGCGTTATGCCGGGACGTTAAGGCCGCATGCGCGACAAGAAAGTGCGCGTGCGATGGTGGTCGCTTTCCTTGCAGTACAGTTGGGCGGAGTGATGATTGATGCGATGGCGGCGGGTGTGACATCCGGTGGCGGTGATTCGTTTAAGGACGAATTTTATGCCGCGCGGGCAGAGCGTGCCAATATGTGGATTTACATTGGTTTGGCGTGTGCGGTCGCGGTTATGGTGATGGATATTTGTGGCACATTGGGTGATGTACGTGAAGCAAAACGGTTTGCCACGGCGATTGTGAAGCGCCGTATGAAAGATTCGCACGTTGATATTTCCAAATTGAATACGGGAACGTTTTTACAAATTGCAGATTTGATTCTGGCGAATATGACCATGGAAGAACGTGATGCGATATTAAAGGTTGAGTTGGATTTGCAAAATAAAATACGTCAAAACGCTATTAGTGCGATGTATTATCAGAAAACATATAAACAGTGTAATAATGCCAATCTTCGTGAATTTTGCGGTGCAAATAGCGCGATTTCGGATACTGTCGATGTTGTGATTGACCGTAATCCGGAACTTAGTAATTTGATTATGGATATTGTTAACGGCAAAACTTTATGTAATTCTGACCTGTTTGTACAACCACAAAAGTGTAAATAAAAATTCCGCCGTTTGGCGGAATTTCGTTTATATCTGAAACACGATTATTTATCCAACGCTTCAATGATTTGATCGTATGGAATTGCACCCGGGAATGCACGTTCGCCAATAACCAGGTACGGTGTACCGCTGATTTCGAACTTTTGCGCCAAATCACGAACGTTTTTCAATTCACGTGCGACAACTGGTCCTTTCATATCACGTTCCAATTGTGCGGTGTCCAAACCAACTTCGGCGGCCAAATTCATAACATTCTTTTGAATCTTTTCGCCCAGTTTGGAACGATCTTTCATATCGTCTTGGGTATAATATTCTTTTTCCATCAACTTTCTATCCAATGCGGCCGCTTTGTCGTTGCCTTGCAGTTTTGCCGCAATCACAGCCTTGGCCGGGGCATCAGACAATTCGCCATGAATCGAGAAGTTCTTTAACACAACGCGGACGTCATCACGGTCGGCCATAACACGTGCCAATTCACCATGAACACGACGGCAATACGGGCAAGAATAATCAGACCACAAGAATATTGTGTGCTTTGCATCTTCGTTGCCCCAAACCGGTGCATCTGCAATCATTTCGCCGATATTCGAACGAACATATTTGCGGATCGCTTTGTTCTTTTCCGCATTCTGTTGTTCCTGCATCGCCGAAACCATATCTTGCAAGATCATTGGGTTCGTATGTGTCAGATAATAAGGTGTATACAGACGGCATACACAGCCAGCAATCAAAATGATAGAAACCAATTTGACCACTTTTTTGACAATTTTGTTGTCATTTGTTGTTTTCTTGCCGTCTTGTTTTGCGAACATGCCGCCGAACAAAAACAGCGCGATACCAACAATTAGTACGAGGATTGTCCAAAACATAGTTTTCTCCTTTGCTTGTTGAACGGTGTTATCTTAGCAAAAGAAATTTGGGTTTTGCAACAAATAAATGAAAAAAATTCTTAAAATTTTTTATTTGATAAAATTTTGCGTGAAATCGGAATGTTAGCGCCCATATCGTGACAAATCTTTTCCAAAAATGCAAAAGTTGTCCCAAGATTTATTGGCATCTTGTAAAGTTTTGAAATGTACGGTGTCGCACAATCATCACAAACCGCACGTGCAGTTTTGGGTGAGATATAGTTCAGATTTGTTGTTCGCCCACATCCAGAACAATGCCCAAGGTCAAATGCATAGCCCAATTCACCAATTAGGCCAATTTCCCAATTCAAATATTCTTGTGCCATATCAGAACATTGGGGCAGGTTGGTTAACAGGTTTAGTGTCGCATCATACAAATTTGTGTAATTTTCTCGTTCGGGCAGTAAAGTGGACACCATTTCGAATGCAGAATTCATAAATTGCAATGCGAAGGTGTTTCCCATAATTGGTGCGGCCAGATTTCGTTCCGCATCCCAATGAAAGACACCAAGTGCCGAATCAAGACGCGCATTCCAAGATACGGATCCAACCTGGCCAACCAATGGTTTATTGGTGCGCGCATTTAGTGCACCACGCATCATCCCAGTCATCACACCAAAATCGCGTGAAAATATACGTGCCACCGCGTTTCGTTCATCAAACGGTCGCAGTGCAATTAAAATTCCGGTGGATTCAAGGGTCATGTTAGGGGTTAGTGATAGTGGTTAGTGTTAGTGGTTTCGGCCACTAACACCGTCCACTAAACACTTTCTTACATTATTCCGGGCATTCCGGCGGGCATTTGTGGATTTGCCGATTTCTCTTCGGGAATTTCAGACATTACCGCACCTGTGGTCAGCATTACACCCGCGGTCGATGCCGCCGCCATAATGGCGGTTTTTACAACCTTGGCCGGGTCGATAATTCCCGCCTTCATCATATCGACGTATTCGTCTGTTTGGGCATTGTATCCGAAATTATAGTCTTTTGATTCAGAAACTTTGCCGACAACGATTTCGCCCGACACACCGGCGTTTTCGGCGATTTGGGCGCAGGGTGCGACAATCGCACGACGCACAATGTCGATGCCAACGTTTTGGTCGGTGTTTGCGCCCTTGACTTTATCCAGTGCAGAAACAGCACGAACCAATGCAACACCGCCACCGGCGACGATTCCATCGGCGACCGCGGCACGCGTCGCGGCCAGTGCGTCATCAACACGGTCTTTCTTTTCTTTGACTTCGACTTCGGTCATACCGCCAACCTTTATCACGGCGACGCCGCCAACCAATTTAGCAAGGCGTTCTGCCAATTTTTCTCGGTCATAATCGCTGGTGCTTTCTTTAATCTGTTTACGGATTTCATCGGCACGATTTGCAATTGCGCCCTTGTCGCCCGCTCCGCCAACAATCAGTGTCGAAGATTTATCAACGACAACGCGTTTTGCCGAACCCAGTACCGCCGGTGTAATATTATCGAATGTCATACCCATATCGTCGGATATAACCGTTGCGCTGGTGACAATGGCGATATCTTGCAACATCGCTTTGCGTCGATCGCCGAATCCGGGTGCCTTGACCGCACAGACCTTTAATCCGCCACGCAGACGGTTCAATACCAACGTTGCCAACGCTTCGGATTCGACATCTTCGGCAATAATCAACAATGGGCGACCTTGCTGGACAATTGGTTCCAAAATTGGCAACAATGCCTGAAGTCCCGAAATTTTCTTTTCAGAAACTAATACAGCCGCACCGTCCAATTCGGCCAACATTTTTTCGCTGTTGCTGACGAAATATGGTGACATAAAGCCTTGGTCAAATTGCATACCTTCAACGACATCGATTTCGGTATCCAATCCTTTGGCTTCTTCGACGGTAATAACGCCTTCTTGGCCGACACGTTCCATTGCATCGGCGATTTTTTTACCGATGTCGTTATCGTTATTTGCAGAAATTGTTGCAACTTGGGCAATTTCGGCACTGTTTTTAACCGGACGTGCGTGTGATTCAATATCGGCAACAACGGCCGCAGTGGCGATGTCGATACCGCGCTTAACATCCATTGGATTCATGCCCGCGGCGATAACGCGACGTCCTTCGCGTACAATTTTTTGTGCCAATACGGTTGCGGTTGTTGTGCCATCACCGGCATCATCACCAGTTTTTTTCGCGACTTCTTGAATCATACGTGCACCAATGTTTTCGGTCGGGTCTTTTAGTGACACCGCTTTGGCCACCGTCACACCATCCTTGGTTGCAACCGGTGCACCATAAGATTTGTCGATAACAACCGTGCGACCCTTGGGCCCCATAGTGATTTTTACCGCGTTCGCCAGTTTATCCACACCGGCCGCCAATTTATCAGTATCAAAAACAATATCTTTTGCCATAATTTTACTCCTTATTCAATTATTCCCAAAATATCAGATTCTTTGACCAAGACATAGTCAACGCCGTCAATTTTGACATCGTTCGCACTGGATGCCCATTTCGCAAACAGCACGGTGTCCCCAACTTTGACCGTCATTGGCACGCGCACGCCGTGTTCGAATGCGCCACCACCGATCGCAATCACGCGACCACGCGAAGGCTTTTCTTTCGCGGTGTCGGGAATGATAATGCCACCGGCCGTTTTGTTTTCTTCTTCGATTCTTTGGATAAGAACATAGTTATTTAGTGGTTTAAACATAACAACTCCTTTTTATGTGTATGTACTACGTTGTCCACGAAAATATAATAAGAAAAAAAGCAATTTCAAGTGGGCGCTTTACATACCTAAGAGAATATGATATAATTCGCGCGATAGGTAAAGGAGAGATTTATGAATTATACATATCCGGAAATTCGTGATGTTTTTGCGATTTGTGCTGAATCCACTGTCGCAGACAAGAATACTAATCGGGGTTATATTCGACCGCGCAGCGATGGTATGGGTAAAATTTTGCAGAATGTTTTGTCTATGAATGGTGTTCGGTTTCAAATAAAACCTGGTGCTGTGTCCGTGGTCAGTGGCGCCAGTGTTCAAGAAATTACGTTTGATTTAGGTCAAAGCAGAATGATAGATACTACGGTTTGTGAAATGACGGAAGATTTGGATTTGCCAATGCGGGTAAATAATATGTTTAAAAAGGCTGCAAATTATAATCCAAATGTCCAACGTGAAAAAGAAGACGAAGATCAAAAACGTCGAAAAGCAGTCGAAGAATTAAAGGGTATCGTTACAAAGATTGAATATAATGTACGTTCCAGTGATGGCGGAAAATGGTTCTATTTCTATATGCCGGCGGATAAATTGAAATTGGCCCAAGATTTATTCTATGATGCCGGTATGTTGACACAAAGTCATGTTAGTCGGTTAGATGGATTGGAACAAACGGTCTTGCGGTTCCCATCGGTGATGGTTCCGGGTTACGCGAAAGAGATTATTAGTAAATTGGGGGAACATATTAAAAATAATCAAAAGCGAGACGATTTGGAAGATGAAGAAAATTTTGCGCGTCTGACGGAAATTGTGACCGCGGTTAAAACTGCGCGTTCCGGGGATAATGTGGTGTATTATTATTTTTATTTCCCGTATAGGTGTTTAGATGAAGCCCAAAATTTGCTTGGGCGTGTTGGTGTTTCAACCGAACGTCATGTTAGTCATGCCGATGGAATCGAGGTTACGGTTTTGCGGTGCCCGATTTCTGAAACTGTAAGACCTGTGGCGGAAAGATTGCAACACTATGCGCGGGTAGATAAACAGGCAATGAAAAGGTTGAAAGAAATTGTGCGTGGGGTGTGGAAGGGTCGTGATGCTGTATATTCTTCTTTAGAAAATATATATTTTTCTTTCCCGTACGAGTCTTCTAAGGAAGCGCAGGATTTATTGGCGAAACTTGGATTAAAAATTTATCGTGGTACTCAACAGGATGGTGGCGCCAAATCTCCGAATGGTTTAAATACAATTAAATGCCAATCTTGGGACAATCACCCATCAATATTTAACTTCGTTTATAATGAATTAAACCATGCGGTCGAAGCGCGTAAACAGCCGGGGCAACAGAATTATATGCGTAATGATGGTGGGCGCGTGATATAAAAATCTTTTTCGTTGAAAAGGTTTGAATGTTTCTGATACAATCCCCTTAGCCAAAGGGGATTTTTATGTATGACAAAAATAATGTATTTGCAAAAATTATTCGGGGCGAGATTCCGTCGAAAAAAGTTATAGAAAACGAATATGCGATGTCTTTTTATGATGTGAATCCATTGTGCAAGACTCATGTTTTGGTTGTGCCACGTGGCGAATATGAAAATATTTTGGATTTTGTGCGCCGCGCAACGCCCGCGGAACAGGCCGGATTTTGGGATTGTTTCGATAAAACCGCCGCGGCATTGGGCGTGGATGGCGAATTTAATGTCTTTGCAAATGCGGGATTGTCTGCACCATTGTTTAATCAAAGTGTGTTTCATTTTCATTTGCATCTTGTCGCCGGTGAAAAGACGGATAGTTGCTTTGAAATTATGAAAGAAATGTTATGCCAAGAATAAATTTGCGTGTTATTCCGCGCGCGCGACAGAATAAAATAGAATTGGGTGCAAATGGTGCCTATCGTGTGCATATAACCGCTGCGCCGGTTGATGGTGCGGCAAATGATGCGGTTATTCGCGCGTTGGCCGAATACTTTCATGTGCCAAAATCACAAATCAAAATCATTCGGGGTGCGACGTCGCGGACCAAGGTTGTCGAACTGCCTTAACCTTTATAGTTCAAAACCGCATCTATAAGTTCGTTTGGGGTGCCGGAAATAATAACCCTATAATCGTCCAATGTTTCAACGAATTTATTGTTTAACATGTCGATAATCAAATCGTGCAATGGACCCCAAAAACGGCAAGTATTCAAAAAGAATATCGGTTTGGTCGTTTCACCAATTTGTTGCATGGTTAAAATATCCGTCACTTCGTTCAGGGTTCCAATGCCACCGGGTAATATGATAAAGGCGTCCGATAATTCAAACATTTTTTGTTTGCGTTCATTTACACCGCCTACAATTTCAACGTTTATTCCTTGGTGGACGGGTTCTTGAAGGGCGACGACGTGTTCGGTTGAAATGCCGGTCACGTGCGCACCATTATCCAATGCGGCACTGGACACCGCACCCATTAAACCAACATCGCCACCACCAAACACCATGCTTAGGCCGTTTTTGGCAATAAGTTCACCCATCAAAGTGGCATCGCCTGCAAATTCTGGATTTAAACCAAATGTGTGACCGCAATAAACCGCGACCGTTTTAATTTTATGTGTCATGTCTTTTTTCCTTTATTTTTCGGAATTATAGCATAGAATATGACGGTTATGAATAAAAATTTTGTCGATTTTATGGGAAAATATGTCGGCCAGAAAATCGCCGTGGGTGTCAGTGGCGGCGTTGATTCGGTCGCACTGTTGCATTGGTTGGTGGAAATGGGAATGGACGTTGTTTGTCTGCATGTCAATCATTGCCTGCGTCCCGCCGCCGATACCGAGGCAAAGTATGTCCAAGATTTGTGTAAAAAGTTAAATGTTCCGTGCCACGTGTTCAAATGGTGCGGGGACAAACCCAAGACTGGGTTAGAAGATGCGGCACGTGTGGCACGGTATAAATTTATGACCGATTTTTGCCATGAAAATCGTATTGGATATATTGCAACCGCGCACCAGGCCGATGACCAGATTGAAACATTTTGGATGAATTTGGCGCGGGGCAGTGGGGTTTATGGGCTTGCCGCTATGCGGGGTGTTGGTCGGGTTGATGGGGTAAAAATCTTGCGGCCACTGTTGGGTGTGTTTCGGTCGGAATTGCAAGAATATTGCGATGGGAATAATATCAAATATTTTTCGGATGAAATGAATTTTGATCCGCACTATACGCGTGTGAAAATTCGCCAGAATCGGAACGAAGTCCAAGAAAAATTGGGTGTTTCAGATGACCGGTTGTTGTTGGCAATTCAAAACCTTGGGCGGGTGCGCGAATCGATGGAACGTGATATGTCCGGATTGGTATCGGCGGTAATTGTTAAAAATCGGGCGATATTTAATGAAACTTTTCTATTTGACCTTGGGGGTGATATTAGGTTAAAGTTTCTTGGAACGCTGATTCAAAAAATTGGGGGGGATCGGTACCAACCGCGGTTAAAGTCTTTATCGTTGGCATTGGAAAAATTGGGGGGCGATTGCAAGTTCACGATTGGACATTGTGTGGTGCGGCGATTGGGTGAAAAAATCTTGGTTGTGCGTGAAGGTGAAAAAACAAGTTTTAGGACAAGATATGGAAAGGAAAAAAAATATGTTAAACAAAATCGGAAAAAATAAAAAGCGCGATCGTGGTTCGTGGTTTTTTGTGTTGTTTGTGGTGCTGTTTATTGTGGTTGTTGGTGGCGCGTTTCTTTCGCGTGATGGCGCGGTTGGCCCCGGTGGTGTTGTGGTTGCAGAACCGGTGGAATTGTCTTTTTCTGATTTGCTGCGGCGTGCAGGCGAAATCAAAACTATGAAAATTCGTGGCGATACTGCAAGTGGTGTTATGAATGATGGCACAAAGTACAATGCGGTTTTGACCTATAACCCAGAACTGTTGGAAAAATTTTCAAATGGTGGTACCGCGGTGTCGCTGGATACGTCCAAGGGTTGGGTGGATTATTTGGGAACATGGGTGCCTATTTTGATGGGGCTATTCTTTATATGGTGGATTTTCCGTGGAATGCGTGGTGGCGCCGGCGGTTTAAGTCGCAGCCTTATTGGGCAAAATCCGACGAAAATTACAACCGGAAAACCCAAAACAACATTTAAAGATGTCGCGGGTATAGATTCAGAAAAACAGGAATTGGCCGAAGTTGTAGATTTCCTGCGTGATAAATCAAAATTTGCGGCTGTTGGTGCGCGTGTACCGCGTGGGGTATTGCTGTCGGGGGAACCGGGAACGGGAAAAACATTGTTGGCACGTGCCATCGCGGGCGAAGCGAATGTGCCGTTCTTTGCTGCATCGGGCAGTGATTTTTCCGGAATTATCGTCGGCCTTGGGGTTGCGAAAATCAAAGAGATTTTTGAAATGGCAAAGCGGAATGCACCGTGTTTGCTGTTTATCGACGAAATAGATGCGATTGGGCAACGGCGCAGTCAGAATTCTTTTAATGACCAAGACCGCGAACAGACGTTGAATCAGTTGCTTATTGAAATGGACGGGTTTGCAAACGAAACGGGCATTATTGTTATTGGTGCGACGAATCGGCCCGATATGTTGGACCCGGCATTGTTGCGCCCCGGGCGCTTTGATCGCCAGGTTTATATAGATTTACCCGATATGGCGGGCCGCAAGGCAATTTTGGAATTGCATGCCAAGAAAATAAAAATTCATGATGATGTGAACCTTGGGGATTTGGCACGTGGCACAACGGGTCTGTCGGGGGCGGATTTAGAAAACCTGTTGAACGAGGCTGCGTTGCACGCGGTGCGTGTTGGTCATAAAATGGTTGCGCCCGATGATGTGGAAGAGGCACGCGATAAATTGCTGATGGGTCCGCGCAAGATTCGCAAAATGCGCCCCGAAGACATAAAATTGACCGCGTATCACGAGGCCGGACATGCATTTGTCGCGATGCATTATGCGGATGTTGCCGACCCGATACACAAGGCGACAATTATACCGCGCGGGCGTGCGCTTGGGATGGTGCAACATTTGCCAATAGATGACAAAGTTTCAATGTCTATTGCCGAAGTGCGTGCCAACCTTGCCATCGAAATGGCGGGGCGTGCATCCGAAGAAGTGTTTTTTGGGCCGAATAAGATTACAACCGGAGCCGAGGCCGATATTGCGATGGCAACGCGTCTTGCGCGGCGGTCGATTACCACGGCCGGTATGTCCGATAAAATCGGTATGGTTGCCGTGAACCAGGTTCAGAGTTTTGGAAACCGTGTGCCATTGGAAACTGCATCGGAAAAGACCGCGGAAATCGTAGATGCGGAAATTAAAAACTGGACCGATAGTGCATATCGCGATGCGATAAAGATTTTGACCAAGAATAAATCAACGGTTCAAAAATTGGCTGAAGAATTGTTGAAGCGCGAGACATTGACCGGTGATGAAATCAAGGAAATTATCGGCGGTAAAAAGAAGAGCCGGGAAAAAACCGCTGTGACCAAGAAGAAAAAAGTTGCCGGAAAATAAATTTGAAATTTTACGTATGCCGCCCGAAAATACCAATTCTGTGTTGGTGATGTCGGGTGTGGATGCGGTGATTTTTGATGCATGGGGGCGCGCGGACGATTGGCAAAAATTATTGGAATCGCGGAAATTGAAGTTGCGGGCAATTTATGCAACGCATGGGCACAGTGACCATATTTCGGCGGCCCCGGAATTGGCACGGCGATATAATGTGCCGTGGTATATGGATTTGCGTGATTTGCCGTTGGTTCTTTGGGGTAATCAGATTTTGGATTTCTGGGAATTGCCACGAATTGCCGATGATTTTGTGCGGCCAAATGATTTGCGTGCGGGGCGGGTTAAATTTTTGGATAATATAGATATGGACGTTATTGCGGCGCCCGGGCATTCGGCGGGCGGCGTAATGTTTTACTTTCCGGAATACAAGATTTTGCTCTGTGGTGATACGATTTTTTATGATGGCGTTGGGCGAACCGATTTGCCGGGTGGCGATGCCGATGAACTGGGTAAAACGATTTCCGAACTGATTGCGCGCGATTTACCCGACGATACATACGTCGTCCACGGCCACGGCCCTGATTCTATGATGGGCGATATTAAGAAAAGGTATTTATGACTTTGACAAAAAAGACCTAAGAAAACTTAGGCCTTTTAAGTTATTTTTGTTTAGCCAGGTACTGTTTAGCCATTTGGATTTGCATAAATTGTGGCAGATTGGTTACTTTGGTCAATTGCGCGATTGCTTCCTGTTTGTCGTTTTCAACATTTTGCATATCTGACCGCATCAATCTGGTATTAAGAACAGATTGCACATATGTAAGATATAAACCTATTGGTGTTACAATAAGATGTTTTTTACTGGCTTTTATTATAGTTGCGATTGCATCAAATGCGGTGCGGGACTTATAACGGTTAAAAACCGTATATGAATAAGAACCATCGCATGCCCTTACAAAGTCGTCTTGAATGCAGATCACATCGGAAAATATATTCCCGTTATATTGAAAATACTTTTGTAAACCTTTACTAAAGGTATCTGTAGAAATTTTGTATAAAGTATTATGGCTGAACCTGTCATATTCATCCTTTATTTCACAATGATCGGCTGGTTTTTTTGATAGATAATTTGGTAATTCTTGTTGAATATTTGCGATGTGTTCTGAAAGTAATTGTATTTCGTTACGTTCTTGTTTGTTAAATTTTATATTGGAGTTATTATCTAGGCAGTTTTTCAAGTTGCACAAGACACCGTATAATGCAATTACAGATACTTGATTTGCGGTCCACTCGTTTTTTGCCGTGGGTGTATCAAAATTTTTATCTGGGTCACCCGTTTTAAACGATTTAACATATCGTTTCAATTGTTGTATCTTTATACCCACAGGATCATTTGAACCCATACCCCATTGGTGTTCTAATTCGTAATCTGGTTTTGGGGGACATAATTTTAGTAAAGCCGATACATGATCGCGAGTATGCTCCGTATTGTTTTTATCTTTCTCTAAATTTTGCAATATGTGCACATCATCGGTAAGGCCTTGATAATATGTGCCCAAGACTTGAAGTTCTGCAAATGCAAGTTGGTTAAGCTTGTCTTCGGGGGTCAGTCTGTACATCGATACGGGAATGTCGTAAGCCATTTTTAATAATCCTTTTTGTCGCGTTATATAACTCTCTTGGCTCCCCAATGGGGGTATTATTGCATTTTTTGTTAAAATGTCAATTCTTTAAATTCCAAACACCAATACTCGTGTGATGCCGGCAAGGTCGCGGTCGGCGCGAATGAATTTACCTGACGATACATACGGCGTCCACGGCCACGGCCCTGATTCTATGATGGGCGATATTAAGAAAAGGTATTTATGACTTTGACAAAAAAGACCTAAGAAAACTTAGGTCTTTTAAATTATTTTCGTTTGGCCAGGTATTCTGCGGCCTTGTTAAGCAATGAATTGTATGACAAATTTCGCATTTCTCCGAATAGCAAGATTGTGTTTTGCTTATCCTGCTCAACATTTTGCATGTCAGGTTGATTCAGTCTGTGTTTAAGGAAGGTTTGTACACAACTAAGGTACAAATCCAACGGTGGGGTAACAACGTTTCCTTCGCCTAAATTGATTATATTGTCAATTGTTTCAACAAGTCCATTGTAGGTAAAATTATCATAACCGTAAATACTGTTAAAAGCGCGTACTGAGTCATTCCGTAGGTAGTACAAGTCCGAAAATATGTCACCATCGTATTGAAAGTAACTTTGCAAGAAGTTACCATAGTTGTCAGACGAGGTTTTATACAAAATTTTATCAAACTTCTCATTCATCTCTTCTATTTCAAGACTATTGTTTGGTTTTTGTGATAGATAATTTGGCAATTCTTTGCGCATATTTTGTGTTTGTGCCGAAAGTAAACGCATTGCCTCGTTTTCTTCTTTCTTAAATACGGGCTTAAATCTACCAAGATAGGTCTGCAAACTGCACAAGCCAGCATAAAATGCAAGTGTCGCAATCTGGTGCGTGGCCAGTTCATATTCTGGATTATCTGTTATACCTGATTGAAGCATGGTCTTAAATTTTTGGTGGCTTGGACTTTGTGTACGAATTGAGCCACCTTTTTCATATTTCCCTAACCATTTAATGTTCAGTTTGCGATCGCCTATTTTCGCCAACGCATCCAGTCCAGTTGTCAGGTGGTAAATTTGTTGTTCTATCTTTGTTTTGTCTTTGGCTAATTTTTGCAAACTGGTTAAATCTTTAAGAATTCCTGTGTAGTATGCCCCGATAACTTCGGCCTCTGCATGCCCAAGTTGGTTTAACAAGTCAGTATTGGTTGGGTAGTATGTGAATGTCGATATATCCTGTGGTTCATTCATCGTAGAAACCTTTCGTTTATTGCCTCTCTCTAACTCCCGACTTTGGGGTATTATTGCATTTTTTATTAAAATGTCAATTCATTAAATTCCAAACACCAATACTCGTGTGATGCCGGCAAGGTCGCGGTCGGCGCGGATGAATGTCCACCCGACGGATTCAAATATTTTTTTGACCGCCATTTTTTGACCGGCACCAATTTCAAGATAGATTTTCCCGCCCGGTTGAATCCAATTCTTTGCATTTTTTGCAATTTGTTCGTATGCCCACATACCGTGGTCTTTTGCATAAAGTGCCGTTTTGGGGTCATGCCTTGCGGCCGTGTCCACGCGCGCATCGCCAATTGCGATATACGGCGGGTTCGAAACAATAATATCAAATTTTTCTTGTGTAAGCCGTGGGTTTGCAAATGAACCGTGTTTGATTTTTATCCGACCGCCCAGTCCAAGGTTTCTTATATTTCGCCGTGCAACGCGCAGTGCGCCATGTGAAATATCAACCGCCACACCCGTTGCGGAATTTATGTTTTTTGTGATAGCCGCGATTATACAACCCGTACCGGTGCCCAAATCCAAAATCTTTGGTGCGCGCCATTTGTCGGCCAAAACGGATTCAACCAATGTTTCGGTGTCTGGGCGTGGGTCCAATGTTTTGCGGTTCGTATAAAATTCCAATCCATAGAACCATTTTTTATGAATAATCTTGGCAACCGGAACACCGTGTCGCAGGGCGCGTGCAATAATCCATACTCGCCACCGTGGTAAATTCTTTATGTTATCTGTAATAATGCGGGCGGCGCGAATGCCACCGGCGTCCTTGAAAATTTCAAAGGCTTGATTTATTGTCATAAAACTATTATAATGGGCGCTATGGAAAAAGCAAAAAATATTCTTACTTCGAAAAAGGTTGTTCGTGCGGTTTTGTGGATTGCGGGAATTTTGGCCATTGCTGCGGTTGCGGTTGTGTTGGTGTTTGGACGTCGTGTGGCGGATGAACCCCAAGAAGTGGTTATGCCCGAAGATACGATTGTTGTAAATGTTGCGTCCGGCGATACGCTGTCCAAGATTTTGTCGGCGAATGGCATTGGTGGTGCCGATATAAATAAAATTGCCGATGTGTTAAAGAAAAAGGCGGATATAACCGGCCTGCGTGCGGATCGGGACAGGATAGAGTTTGTGCATGACGGCGGTTTGGATAAACCTTTGTCCAAAATTGTGGTGTTGCCGGGGCCGTGGCGGCGGGTGGAATTGACCTGTGATGATGCGGGTGTGTGGAATTGCAACGCCGTTGATATAGAACGCGATACGCGTATGGTTTATCGTACAGGCGAAATATTGGATGGCGACAGTTTCTATCTTGCGGGGACGCGCGCGGGAATTCCGGCGGGTATCTTGGCCGACGTTTATGATTTGTTGGCATTTGAAATGGATTTTGAACGCGACGTGCGTGCGGGCCAACATTTTTCTGTGGTGTATGAAGAAAACTATCACGATGGGAAAAAGGTTGATAATGGTTCCGTTGTAGTTGTGTCTTTTGATGCGTTGCGCGGGAATGTGAAAATGTACCGTTTTCGCAAGTCTGATAATACGGTTGGTTATTATGATCCGAATGGAAATGGTGCAATTAAATCGCTGAAACGTACACCGATAAATAATGCCAAAGTGACAAGCAGTTTTTCAACCCGGCGCAAGCATCCGGTTTTGGGTTTTACCCGCGCGCACAAGGGGGTTGATTTCCGTGCACCAACCGGAACACCAATTCCGGCGGCCGGTGCCGGGCGTGTGGTCGCGCGTGGATATAATCGTGGACATGGTAATTTTGTGAAAATTAGACATAATGGTTCTTTTGAAACGCTGTACGCGCATATGTCAAAGTTTGCGAAAAATGTAAAGGTTGGCACAGTTGTGAAACAGGGGCAGATTATCGGCTATTCCGGGTCAACGGGCCTGTCGACCGGGCCGCATTTGCACTATGAGATTATCAAAGATGGCAAGCATGTGAATCCAATGACCGTGAAATTGCCGGCGATAAATAACCTGGATGCGGCGAATAAAACCAAGTTTTTGGAATATCGGAAAACGTTGGACAACGCAATCGAAGGGTTAAAACAAAATCCCGACGCGTTTATTCAAATGTAGGTTTATGGAGATGGTTATGGATAAATATTTGTTAATTCAAACAACCACAGATAATGACAAATGGACAACTAACCTTGTAAAGGCTTTGTTAGAGAATAAATTGTCTGCGGACGTTCAGGTGTCCAGTATTGATTCGCACTATTGGTGGAAAGGCAAGGTTAATAACAAAGTTGAAAGTTTGTTAAGTATAAAAACGCGGGCGGATTTGTTTGAACAGGTAAAGGCGACAATCAAAGAATATTCCGAATATGAAGTTCCACAAATAATTGCAACGCCAATTGTTGCGGGCAGTTCGGATTATTTAAATTGGATAAAAGAAAGTACTTGTAGGTTTGTGCAAAATAAAAAGGAGCCAAAATGACATTAGAAGAATTGTTGAAAGGTGTAAACTATAAAATCAAATATTTCGAAAAAACACAAAAGGGTATCACATTTAATATACTAAAACCGGGGACGTCAATTACACCGTACAAAGAAACGTGGAAATATTATAGTATTGTTGATTTAGAAACAAAAAAGTAATCCTTCATAGCGGTAAAGCTAAAATCTTGGGAGACTATGAATTTTTTGTCGCAAATTTTGGACATGAAGATGTGGGCGATTCAGTGTTTTCAGAGATTTTTAATGAGATTGCATATTTACATTCCAAACAAGAAAAAAATCGGGTGGCGACTTATTTCTATGCCAGACGAAAAAATAAGAAGGCACCTTATTTATATAGCAAACATGAAAGAAACAAGGAAAAAGCCTATAAATTGATATCTGATGCAATAGCAATGAACAGGCGGTTATTTATCGAATCAAAAGTAAGGGCGTAGTTTTTTACTTTCCCCAAACTGGTGCGATGACATAATCGGCGCGTAATGGTACCGATATCTTGACAATCGTTTCCATAAGTTCCTTGATTTGTTTCGCAAATTGTTCGGCGACATTCACATCGCACTCAAAAATCATTTCGTCGTGAACCTGCATAATCATTTTTATTTGGTTTTGATTTGGAACGACGATTTCATTATAAACACGTGTCATCGCAAGTCGCATCAGGTCGGCTTCGAACCCCTGGATCGGTGCGTTGATTGCGGCACGCATAGCGTATGCACGTGTATGCGGATTTTTTATGCCAGGCAATTCTATGCGACGCCCCCATGGTGTGTACACACAGTTATGTTCAGTCGCGAATTTTTTCGTAGATTCGATATATTTTTGAATTTCTGGTAATCCCGACAGGTAAGAATTTATAATTTCGCCGGCACGTGCGCGCGGAATATTTAACTGGGCTGCAAGGCCGAATGATGATATTCCGTATATGATCGAAAAGTTCACGGTTTTTGCCGCACGGCGCAGGTCTTTTGGTACAATCGTTGAATCGGGAATGTTAAAAATTTTGCGCGCGGTCTGTTCGTGAATATCGGCACCGGCGATAAATGTGTCTTTGAATGTTTTTACGTCTGCGATATCCGCCAGTAATCGCAGTTGAATTTGGGAATAGTCCACCGAAATCAAAACGCGGTCCGATGGCGCGATAAAACATTTGCGAATTTCTTCGCCAAGTTCGGTTTTAACCGGAATGTTTTGCAGGTTCGGATCGCGACTGGACAGACGGCCAGTATTCGTACTGGTTTGCAAATATGTTGTATGAATACGGTTGTCGCATCCAATTTGGTGGGGCAGGGCATCTGCATAAGTGCCCGCCAGTTTCGCGATGGACCGCCAATTCAAAATCTTTTCGATAATTTCGTGGTGTTCGATTAAATCGTTAAGTGTGTCTGCATCGGTTGAGCGCTTTTTATTTGTTGGCAATTTTAACTCGTCAAACAATACGGTGCCCAATTGTTTCGGACTTGCAATGTTAAATTCATGACCGGCAAGTTCGTATATTTCCCGACCAATTTCGTCCAATTGCCGATGAAACACGCCCGACAGTTGCCCAAGATGTGCCCGATCCACCAAGACGCCCGCGCGTTCCATCATTGTCAAAATCATAATCAATGGTTGATCACATTCCATATATAATTTTTTCAGTTTTCCATTATCATCTAATTTTGGGCGCATATATTTATACAGTGCCATTGTGACGGTCGCGTCTTCGGCGGCATAGGGGTACGCCGTGTCAATTGGCAACATATCAAAATGCATATCGGCATCGCGAGTCTTGGGCGGGAAAAGTGATGAAAAAGTTATGTTATAATGGTTCAAATATTTTACCGCCAATTCGTCCAGCCCGTGTGAATGTGATGCGCCATGCAAAGCATACGAAATCAGCATAGTGTCGTCAATTGGCTCGATTTGTTCAATATCCCACCCTTCGTTTGCCATTATATGCAGGTCAAATTTTATATTGTGTCCGACCTTGGTAATATTTTTGTTTGTTAAAACAGGCCAAATTATTTTGTACAAATCTGCGACAGAAATCTGATTCGGTGCAACGTGTGAATCGCCGAATAAATCCGTAGAACCAACCCGATGTCGCAGTGGAATATATACCCCACGCACCCCATTCCCAGACAGCGACATTCCAACCATTTTGTCGTTCATCTGGTCAAGACCGGTTGTTTCGGTGTCCAATGCGATAACGTCATGTATTGTTTTAATAAAATCTTGCAATTCTTTGATGGTTGTAATTTTATCGAATGTCATATTCGTTGCGTGTCGCGTCGTGCTTTGTTCCGATGCGTTATCAACCGGACATTCGGATCCCGGAAATTCAAATACTGATGCGGGCGAGTCATCATTATTTGGTGCAAAATTGCGCATAATTTTATCGGCCAATGAGGTACTTTCCAATTCCCCGCGCACAAATTCCAACGCGGCCGTGCGGTTAAAACGAAAAGGTGATAATTTCAGTCCCGTCAAATCCACATCGCGCTTTAATGTCACCAATTTTTTTGATATGTATGCAGAATCACGATCCTGGATCAGCATATTTCGTGTGCGTTCGTTTTTTACGTCGTCGATGTGCGCATATAATTCGTCCAATGATCCGAATTGCGAAATCAGTTCTGCGGCTTTCTTGGGGCCGATTCCATGCACGCCGGGCACATTGTCCGAAGAATCCCCCATCAAAGATTGCACGTCAACAACCTGTTCTGGGGGCACGCCGAATTTTTCAATGACCGCGTCGCGCGTGATATTTTTCTGTTTCATTCCGTCGTACAAGAACACACAGTCCGACACCAATTGCATCAAATCTTTGTCGCCGGTCATAATTCGTGTTTTGTCGGCAATTTGGCAATTTTGTGTGGCCAGTGTTGCGATAACATCGTCGGCTTCGACCCCGGGAATACAAAGAACCGGCACACCCATTTCGCAAAGTCCCCGTTGCACCATAATAGATTGAGAAATCAAATCTGCGGGTGTTTCGGTTCGGTTAGCCTTGTATTCGGGGTAAATATCCCCACGGAAAGTTTTGCGTGACGCATCAAAGACGCACACAAAGACATCGTCCGGCTTTGCCGCCGCAAACACGGGCAGCATCATATTCAGGAAAGCAAACACCGCACCTGTTGGCGTACCATCGGAACGCGTTAGATTACTGTGCACACCATAGTATGCGCGAAATAAAATAGAATTTCCGTCGATTAGTGTCAGCATGGCAATTCCTGTTGACCCGTATTGGCGCCTTAGAACAGATAGCGCAGTTTAATGCGGGCCTCGTACTGCAACATATCGGGGGTTGCGCCATTGTACTTGTACACGTCTGGGGCATACAGGCTGCGTGCTTCGATGTCAAATTTGAACGGTAATTTTGGCACATCCAATGTGACACCAATCATTGCCTGGTACGCCAGGGCGGTATCAAAATCTATGTTCTGCTTTGAATCGCGACCATCAAACAGCATCCCAAAACCCAGACCAACGTACGGCTTTACGATAACCAGTGGTATTTTGAAATATGCGTTAAACATTCCAACGCTGGCGCGCGAATCGTATTCACGCAGGTAGTTATATTCCAATTCTGCGCGTATGTACGGCACGTCGAGTCCAAACACACCACCAAGGGATTGTGCCGAATGAGTATCATCGGCCCCGGGTTGAAATATTGTTCGCGCGCCGGTACCAATTGACGCACCAATGTACATATCCCACACAGAATCTGCGACGGCGGGCATTGAAGAGGCCATGACCAATGATGATAAAATAATTGACGTTTTTAACTTCATCTTTGTCTCCTTTTGTGTGATAATATAATAGAAAAAGAGATTAAGATATGCAAGAAAATAAACAACCTTTTTTAATAGTCGGCCTTGGGAATCCGGGTGCGGAATATGATCGTACTCGTCATAACGTTGGTTTTATGGCGGTGCGGCACTTGGCGGGTGATGATGCGCGGTGGCGTGATGAATTATTTGCCAAGACTTATGCGACGACCATTGACGGCCGGCGCGTGATATTCGCAATGCCCCAAACATTTATGAACGCCAGTGGCCGCGCGGTCCGTGCGATAATGGATTACTATAAGATTCCGATTGAAAATTTGGTTGTGATTCACGACGATATAGATTTGCCATTGGGCGAAGTGCGAACCAAGGTCGGCGGCGGCAGTGCCGGTCACAACGGTATAAAGTCTATCGATTCGTATGTTGGAAATGATTACACGCGGGTAAGGGTCGGAACAGACCATCCACGAAAACTTGGGCTTGCGTTGGATGTTGCTGATTGGGTGTTGGGGCGTTTTTCCGATGAACAAATGGCCACCATTCATCGCGCCATAGAAAGTATAAGTTTTTGATTTATAATGTGCATTACGGCAACATACTTTGCCATTGGTTTGCCTCTAAAGTACCGGATACGTATTCGTCGTGGGTACTACTGCCAAGGTATTTACACCCCCCGACATCACAGATCTTGGTTGAATTGCTAAAATGACACATCGGTTCTGTGTTGCCAATTGTTGTTGTTTGGCCGATACCGCATTGTTCGGCGGTGCATATTGGATGGTTTGTATCCCAATCTGTATTGGAATTACATGTTCCTGTGCGAGTATATCCGGTGGTGAGTGGTATGCAACTGCATACAATGCCGCCACTAATATCTGTTGTGCATTTATTGTTGTGATTCGCGTCGGCCGGAGTACAATTTGTCGAAAATCTTGAATCGCATGCTATATAATAATGGGACTGAGCAGAGTTGTCGCTTATGCAACGACTGCATTGGTAGTGATCATATGTAGGACTTGGTTGAAATATTATATTTTCTTCGATGGAATATAATTTGGTCAGACTGTCAACCGAAGGTGTTTGTAGTGGTTTATATATTGCGCCCGTGGCGTAACATTTGGCTGTGGTGTCAATTTGAGCCTCTTCCAGTGACGGGCATTTGCAGCCAGAAACATCCCAACGAAGTTGCTCAGAGTTCCATACCGCATTGCCGCCCGTGCCATTGTGGCATAATCTTCCGGTAATATTGCTGAAGTTATATGTGATGCTAACAGTGTGGTCTGCCGTTATATTCTCTGAGATACTGACATCATTTCGGTATACGCATTTGCCACCATTTATGTGGGTTGTCCATGTGCAAAAACTATCGGGGGCTTGTGGACAGTCGGTGTTTGTTGAATATCTCTCGCACACAGATTTTTTTGATATGCAACGATTGTTTTCATCCAGTGTGCAAAAACGTTTGGTTGTGCAAACCGATACATCTGTTTGTGTGCAACTTTCTGAGCCGAACTTAGAACATGGCATTGTATTTGGTACGCATGCAATAGTATAAGAAACAGGTTCCCATCTATACTGAGATGAGACCTGGGTTATAACATTGGAATATACAGGTTGGCTTTCAATATGATAATTGTTTGGAATACCATCGCCATCTTGCGAATATAAAGAATAACCAGTACTGTTATTGTTATCGCCTATATAAATATTCATAAGTTTGGTTACCGAAAAATTATTGTATTCACTGTATGTCCATTGTTGGGTTGCATTATTTACACTTGTGGCACACTCCCCACTTTGTTCGTCTATCTCACATTGTACCCTATATGATGTATTCCCACACGTTACCGTGGCGTAGCAGGCACTGATATCCACGGCATCAACACCACCATCAGATTCCGTTACAGGCGCCGGACATGGACACCGGCCAAGATTGCTTGCCCAATCGGAACATTTTTGTGGGGCATTAGCGCCTGGGCAGTAGCTGCCTTCTGGACATTCTTCACATCCATCATTAGTGGGTGAACACCCAGGTGTATTCATACATTCATTATTTTCTAGGCCAAAACAGGCATCCGCATTTGCGGCCAATGGCATCAAGAATAATATAAGTAGCAAGAACATTCTCATGCCATGGAAGATAGCATATTATTATTTTTGTTGCAATAATAAAAAGGCATCAAGTGCCTTTTTATTATCTATGTCGTCTGATAAAAAACGCATTCCTTTTTTCGGAAAATTTAAAGGTGCACCCATGTTTTCTAAACCATTCCATATCATACGGTGTTACACCATAGGGTTGCCCAGGGTTATGGTTTGTTGCATTTGCATCATGTGCCCAAATGGTGCCGGAAAGCCCGACTTTCAATGAATCGATATCTATACGTGTTTGTAGTGTGTCACGTGCTTTATGAAAAGCACTTGGACGGTAATTTGTACAATTTACAGGGAAACCCGGTCCCTGCAAACCGATTATATTTATTTTAACATTCCCAACATTTTTTTGATCGGTATAATATTTTATTGTGTCTTTCGGGGGTGCCCATCCGATAATCGCGTCCCAATCCCAATCTATTACAATTTTACGCCAAGGGGTGACGGTGTCTTCGGGGTTAAACGGTGGGTTGTCGGCAGTTGTGTCATTTTGATCGGGGGTTGGATTTGGTTCCGGGGTGGGGTCTTTGTGGCATGCGTTTGCCAAGAAGATCAAACCCGCCAGTGATAGTACTTTACCAATTCTGTATTTTTGTTTCATGATGAATCCTTTGGGTTGGGTTCAATGCAATTATAAATAAAAAATCCAATCTTGTCAAACGGTTGATGTCACCACAATTATTCCCCTTCCCCTGGGGAAGGGGTGCCGGGTAGCACCCAGCGGGGTAAGGGCTAATGGTGCGAGGCTCCGGCACTTTGTGTCACCACTACCCCGTCCTGCTCGCTGTGCTCGCAATCCACCCCTTCGCCAGCGAAGGGGATTTGTCTGCGAAGCAAATGGCAGACTGCCCCGCAGGGAATTTGACACTGTTTTGCAGTGGCAAACAAGTTCCCCTCTACATAAGGATGCTATCTTGCGGTGGCATGACGAGATTCTAGAATAGCAGGTTTATTCTGTGTTAATTGTGTATCAACAGTGGATTGTAATCAGCCCTATGGATTATCATAGTGTATGAACCAACTTAGTGCGCCATTTGCGTCTATTGGGTTGCTGTGAGTATTGTTGTCATAATATACATTTCTTACGTTATATTGTCCGCTGGTGCCTATTGGATTGCTGTAATCATTGTTGTTTGTGTCAATCAAAACGAATCGTCCATTGCATCGTATATTGGTGCCACCCGGATAATTCGAATTATTAGTTGGTGTTTCGCCTGTAACCTCATTATCCCCCACACAGACCAAGTATTTAGTGCCACTTTTCGCCACCGGTTTAAAGTCACCATTTATATTCACCGGCAGACAAATGTTTTTATGATCAACTTCCCCGATCGTGCCCTCGCAACAAGCATTCGGACTTATCCAAGTGTGATGCCAATATGATGCGCCATCAAAGCAGCAATTAGTGATATCCGTGGAGATTTGCATATGATAATAAAGTGGGTTACCATTGGTGTCTCTCGTTGGACAATACATCATATCGCCAAGGGTGATATCACTGTTATCTGGGTCATTTAATGCGTCTTCTAATGCCGTGTCCGATGCACAAGTTGTACCACCGCTTGCGTTGCTAACGTAATTGTTGGCCGAACAGCGCACATTTACGCAACTGTTAATCTTGTTATGTGTGCCGGTGTTCACCGCAAACCAATAGAGCAATGTTTCTGTGCCATCGTCTGGTTGCCATATTTGATTGCTGTCGTTTTCTGTCAATGATGGAGCAGTGTCGCAATTTCCCCATATACTTTCCGCAATAAGGCACGTTGCACATGTTGTGTTTTTATAGTTCGGCTTGCTTGGGTCGCATGCCGCGTCGCATGCCCTGTATCCGGGAGTCGGGTTATTATGATATTCGGTGTAGATTTTGTCATAGAGCGTGTCAAGCAAAGGGTTGTCGGTTTCGTTATATTGTGTGTTTTCCGATACTTCTGCATCGGGGTGATATTTGCCCAGGTTTGCCATGATGTCTAATATCGCCTGGTCCCCGGCGGATGCCACACACCTTTGCACTTCGGGCCAACACGCCGTGCGTTCCAATATTGAATGCCGATTCGGTGAAGTATATATGTCGTTGCACAGACCAAAGTTTCCGGAAATTGACTTGCACGATTGGATTATGCAATTACGACCAACCTGGGTACAACTGGACTTTATCGTTTCATAGGTTTTGCTTGTCATGATTTCGTGTGTGCCGGTTTGCCACGGGTTTTCATCGTCCACGGCCGGTGATGTCGCCATAAGTCGCGTGCACGCCGTGCGCACATCGGCGCACATTGTGTTCACCGTGTAATCGGCCGCGACACCAAATACCGACAGCGCGCGCGCATCAAATTCAGTTATCGAATCGGTTGCCGTATTTATGCACTCGGCGGTCAGAGTGGTGCATGCACGCCGCATTTCTTCAATTTTTGCGGTTTGCGCCAATTTGATTTGCGACAGTGCGTCTTCGATAAATCCGTCCCACACCGAATCGGCAATGTCCCGACAATTTGTTGTTGCAGATATTAAATAATTCTTTTTGTTTTTAAGGTATGTTAAAAACGCACTTGAACTGTTGGCGGATGTCCATGTTTGGTTTGTGGTGGGGCGCATAATCATATTGTCTAAATCGGCCAAGTTTTCGGTTAAAAATGCCGCGCCGGTTGTTGGGTCGATATATTTGCCCGTCACGTCCAGGCACTTTTCCATATTGGCGCCACATACCGTCGTGTCGGTTAACATTTCCAACATTTTAGACTTGCATGTCAATATGTCATCGGAATTTCGTGTTTGGTATGCATCAAGTCGCGACATGTCAAGCAGTGCGCTGCTTTCGAAAACCTTGGCCCGGGCGGTGTCGGCCTGGGACTGGTATGATTTGTGGACCGTGTTGCAATCTTGTTCAATTTGCATCAAATATCCACCGGTCGCAAGCGAGATTTCGTCTTCGGAACAAACCTCGGTCGCGATGTCGCGACATACCGGCAACGCCGCATTGTACAGCGCAACACCAGATTTCGACGTTGTTTGTGCGCCCATCATCGAATCGACCGTGTCGAATGCAGAATCTATGTTTAATGACCAAGTTATCGGTGATAATGATGTGCCATTTGCATCTTCGCCGAATGTGGCGTTTAATTTCTTTGCAATATCGTCCAATGCGCGTTTTGATTTAGTCTTGTCTTGGGTCCCATAGAACGCGTTTTCCCCTTCGGTTGCGGTGTTTATTGCCGTTGCATCCGCCGCGTCCATATTCACCGTCAACAATCGTTGGTTGAAGTCCAACATTTTATCTTCGACACGTTCCATCTGTTTTTTTATGCCGTCGAATTCATTTGCACGTGCAGAGCATGCACAACGACGCAGGTTTGCGTCCTTGTTCGCACAGAATTCATCCATACATTCATAAAAGATTTCACGACATTTGGAATAATTTGCATTTGGAATAACCGATTCGGTTGTGGCCACACGTGCCGCGGTGCGTGACGGTCGACCAATGTTTCCGCCGCGTGAATTTCGGTTTGTTGTTGCGCGTGCCGGAATTGCCGTACGCGCGGCGGTTCGTGATGGGCTTGTGGCGCGTTGCGCGGTATTTGTGGCGGTATTACGTTGGGTGATGTTCGATGGTCGGGCGACGACATTTGTCCGTTGATTCGTTGGTTGCACGGTGCGTGTTGTGACATTTTTTGTTGTGCGCGATTCGGTTGCGGTATTTGTGCGTTCGCGTGATACAGTTCCCGTGCCGGTGGCGCGCGTTGAAGTTGTGTTTGTGATTTTTGAAGCGGTTGGAGTTGCGCGTCCGGCGGTTTGTGTTGAATTTTGTGTGCCGGTTGTTGCGACACCACGCACCGCGGCACGTGCCACGTCGTCAGAATCAGTGGCGTTCGCACCCCAGCATGCAAGCACACCAAGGCATACGCCAAAAAGTATCTTAAAACCTTTCATTCCCAAGTGATAGGTTAGCAAATTTATGAAATTTCGGGCAAGCAGAAAATTTTACTGAACAATAAAATCTTGGTGCGGATAGGGGGACTTGAACCCCCACGGATTTCTCCACAGCATCCTTAGTGCTGAGCGTCTACCAATTCCGCCATATCCGCACGCGGGTTATAAAAACCGAACGGCATTGTACACAATCTTGTTTTTTTTTCAATATTTTTGTGATAAAATAGTGGTTAGTAATAGTATGGAGCAAAAAATGGAAAGGAAAATATCAAGTACGATTTTTGTGTTCGCAATGTTTTTGCCGTGTGTATCGTTGGCCGCGGGAACATATTATAATGGTAATTATTCTTCGCCACAACGAAACTATGCGACGGCGGGGTATGCGGCGCGCGCCCAAAATACCAGTTATAGCCAGAATACTACATACAGTCGTACGCGGACGGTGAATCCAAATGCAAATGCCTATGTGGGGCAGCCGTATCAGAATTATACCCGTGTCACGGGCGTTCAGAATCAGACCAATAATACAACGCAAACGGTTGCACCGGTTGTGGCATCTAAGTCTGATAGTGGTTTGTCGTTGAATGCCGGAATTTCGCATGAATTTGCCACGTGGAATTTTGATATGAACAGCGCAGGCAGCAAGTTGCACTATGATAATATTCGGTGGAATGTTTTCGATGTCACCGCGGCATACAAGTTTGGTGCGGGCGGCACACCGATGCAGATAGATGCCGGATTTAAATATGGTATCCAGTTCGGCGAATCGACAATGATTGATGACGATATTTCTAATGGCGGATATATCGTGACGGAATGGAATGATTGGCATGATGCGGATGGGGACGGACAAATTGATCAAAATGAACTTACATATCTTGGCGCACAAATGGGGCATTCGTTGTCCATTGGTGAAAGCAGCGGTGGTGATATGATGGGATTCCATGCCGGGTTTGGTTTAACTGATTTCTTTAAGGTTGGTGGTGCACGGATTACGCCGTCGATTGGGTATCGGTATTTGAAGTATAAATTGGAAACCAAAAGTGATTATGGTTTGACCATAGATACCGGTTCGTGTGAATCTTTGGATAGTGGCGAAAGTCAATGTGATCCGATAGTTGTTTTCTATAATGTGTCGGGGAATACACAAGAAGTTATGTGGGATCATATTGCGGGTACTACGGGTGAACTTATAGGGAGCTATTGGTATTGGCAGGTCCCAAGTGGTTCAGATTATATAACTACGGCGGGGACGTATATGTTCAGGTTGCCGGGAACAAGTCATTCTTATGAAACAACATGGATGGGGCCGTATTTGGCGTTGGATTTGAATTATGATATAAACGTATATAATATGGTGAATGCACGTGTTGAATTTGGTTTGCCGGCGTATGAATCCACCGGGGATCAACCGTATCGCAGCGATTGGCAACATCCGAAAAGTGTTGAAGACAAAGGGGGCTTTGGTGATGCATGGCATATTGGGTTGGGTGCAAATTATATGACCGCATTGACCGAATCGGTTTATTTGACACTTGGGTTCAGTTTTGATTACTATACTCTGTCGGGTGGTGATGCCACTACGTATTTGAATGGCGATTACTATATGGATATATATAACGATTTATTGGCAGAGTATCAGGACCAAAATCCGACAATGACGCAAAGCGAAATTATTGCATGGATGGATGCTAATGATCCTGTCGCCATGAATATCAGAGAAACCCAGGCCGAATGTCCGGGGTGGGTGTGCAAGGCCGATAGTGAAATCGAATCGATTTATAAATCTTTGGGCATGCATATCGGCATTCGTGCACGGTTCTAAGGTATGGGTGAAAGTAATGAAAATATTGAAAACTGTTGGTGTGTTTGGATTGTGTGTTGCGTTATCGGGTGGCGCATTGTCGGCCGATTTGACGGGGTATGCATTTGTAAATGTGACCAGTGATACCGCCGCGACCGCAAAAAAGATGGCGATGGACGAGGCGCGACGTCAAATATTGGTTGATACTTTGGCACCTTATTCGGATCGGGCCGCGTTGCGTACGGCGATTGCTAATGAAAAGTCTTCGGTGTTGACCGATTTGATTGCAAGTTCGGGTATCAGTGGCGAAAAGTCTTCTGATACTACGTATTCCGCAAAAATAACTATGACGGTGAATCGTTCCGCGGCGCGTGATTGGTTAAATGCCAATGGTGTGCAAAATTGGGTAAGTTTGGAAGATGGCGCGTCGGATAATTTTTCGGCGGTTTTGGTCTTGTCTGATCGGGTTTCAGAATGGGCGCGTGTGCGTCGTGCTGCGGCGGATGCGGGCGTGGATTTGGATACTGTATCGATTGGCGAAGGACGGATTTTATTTAATGTGCCACGTGGCCGGCGCAGTGCGTTTACACTGGCCATTCGTGATGCGGGTTTTCGTTATGCCGATCGTGATGGTGCGCTTTATATTTTCAAATAGTATTTTGTGATGGGGGAAAATATGAAAAGAATATCGTTTTTATTATGTGCAATTTTGATGCCGTGCGTGTCTTTTGCCGATGATATTGATTTGGAAAGTAATGAATTGGTGCTGAACATTCGTCGGATTGGTTTAGAATTATCCAAGACCCAAATTCGTCATGCGGCCGATTACCAGAATTCGCCCATTTCGGCACTGAATGCCGATGGGCAAGATTTGGTAAAGGGTATCTTTGATACTGTGTTAGAATACAATCATAATCGGTTCAGTTGGGATAATGGGCTGTTTATGGAATATGGAAAAACGACTTTGCGTCCATATGATGCGCCCAAGACCACAAGTGAAAATGCCGATAAAATTTTGGTGTCCAGTAATTTATCGTATGCATGTTGGGATTTTGATTCGTTCAAATTGGGACCGACCGTACGTGCGGCGTATGAAACAGAGTTTGAGCCGGCCAAGGGAACCGATGACCGGTTAAAAATTATGCGCGGAACGGGTGGTATATCGCTGTTTGATAATCCGGTTATTAAATCATTGTACGTTGCCGCGGTGTACGAATATGATTTTACATATGGCCATGACCAGGTTAGTAAACTTGCGGCCGAAGTTGGTTGGCGTTTGGAATATGCGGTGCGTGAAGGTGTGAAATTATCGACGGATGGGTATTATCGTGAATATTTAGATTATTCACGCTATGTCGGTACAGATTTGAAACGTGATTTAAGTTTGGCGGCGCGTATGGATACAAACCTGTGGGGTGATTTTACATTGGGACCATACGTACAATATCGTCGTGCCAAGGCCCGTGATGCCGAATATTATGGCAGCAATTTTATGTTAGGTGTGTCGTTTAACTATATTACGAAATTTGGGTTGGATTAGTTGATTTTATTTCACCACGCTGAAACTTATTTCGGTTGTTGGACCGGTTGTGTCGGTGACGCGAACCGTGTGGTCGCCCATTGGGACACGATATGTTAATGTTTCGCCATTCTTGGTTGAACCGATTGAATTATTATCCAAAAACCAAAGTAGTTTTGCATTATTTGCATTTCCAAATGCGGTAAATCCGACGTTTTCATAATCTTGGTCGGATGTAATAATGATTCGTGTGTCGGCAACAGGCGCGGTTATCAGTGGCGCGGTTGAATCATCCATTGTGTCTTCTATTGTGCATCCGGGCATAAATTTCGGGGGCATATTGCGTTTTATACCCGCACGGCGGAACATATCGATATATTCGCCATCCCAAAATTCAAATACCATATTGTGTGTTTTTGTTGCATCGGCGCGACATGCGCGAAGCCCGGTTTCATTATCTATGGGAATTTGGCGATGAATTGTGTTGCGTGTGATTGGTGATTTGCCCGGAATAAAATATGTTTCGGATTTTTTTGGACAATATGGGCCGGCGATTCCGCCACCAATTTCGCACATTTCAACACGTGTTATATTCAGATTTTCTTTTAAAAAATTATTGTTTTGAATTGGGTTCCCAATCTGATTGTAATAATTCGTGACTGTATTGGCCAATGCAAAATATATAGGGGCCGCGGCGCGGGCGCCACTGAAAGCATTATTTGGCGTGCCGTCAAAATTTCCAACCCAAACAATCAAAACAAAATCACCAAAAATTCCCGCCGTCCATGCATCGCGATATGATGAAGACGTTCCGGTTTTCCAATAGTGTTTAATGCGTGTCGGTTGTTTTTTTGCAAATGGAATTTTCCGTCCGGGTGTTGATTGGTGACCCAACATATCCAATGTTATGAAAAATGATTCGGGCGATAGAATTTGTGTGATGAATGTGTTTTCTGAATCATTTGTAAATCGTAATGGCCGTCGTAACCCAAGATTTGCCATTGTTGCATAAATATCGGCAAGTTCCATCATTGAAACTTCGGCGCCACCAAGTGCCACGGATATCCCATAATATTCGGGCGATTTAAGGTTAGAAATACCCGAATCTGTCAAAATTTTATAGAAATTTTGTATGCCTATTTCGCGCAGCAGGTTTATTGCCGGAATATTGCGTGATCGTGTCAATGCATCGCGTGCCAAAATGGGGCCGGTAAATTCACTGTCTGAATTTTCGGGGGCATAGACACCGAAACGAACCGGCGTATCACGCAATAGCGTCATTCCGTGAATCAGTCCCATATCCACCGCCACCGTATAAATTAGTGGTTTCAATGTTGAACCGGGACTGCGACGTGCACGTACCCCATCGTTTTCACCATAAATTTCACGATTGAAATAATTCGATGAACCAATATATGCCAATGTTTCCATTGTTTTATAATTTACCAATATCGCGGCGGCATTTGTAATTCCGACCGATTTGCGGGACGCAATTTCGGCACTTAATGTCTTTTCCATTTTTGATTGCAGGTTATAATTTATGGTTGTGTAAATTTCGGATTTTTTTTGTGGCATTTTTTGTGTGTTCATAAAGTCAGTAAAGTGCGGGGTTAAAAAGGGTAGGTCGGATATATTCATTACATCTATGGGCATTTGTGTCAAAGTCTTTAGATCTGAATCCATTGGGTATTCGGTAACCCATTTTTCTATTAAAGAAGCGCGCATATTTTGTATATTTTGAATTCCGCGTCCGGTATTTAACCCGCGCTTGGTCGGGTTTTGTGGAATGGTTGCCAATGTTATTGCCTGAATTTTTGTTAGGTCGTGCGCCGGGCGGTTGAAATATATTCTTGATGCGGCACCGATGCCTTCGATATTACCGCCATACGATGCCATGTTCAAATATGCTTCGATAATTTCGGATTTGGAATGGAACATTTCAATGTATATCGCCAGTGCAATTTGTGCCAATTTCCCACCGATTGTTTTGCTGTTCAAATCATATTTTATACGTGCAAGTTGCATTGTGATTGTGGATGCGCCAACCGGATGCGGGTTTTTGGATAAATATTGACGTGTGGCGCGTACTAATGATATTGGATTTATTCCAATGTGGTGATAGAAATGTTTGTCTTCATACAATATAACGGCGTTAATAATGTTTGGACTGATTTCTGCAAGTGGTGTGAAAATTCGGTATTTATCATCCGCACTTAGTGTTATGCGCAACAGTTCGCCATTTTGGTCATAGTATGCGCGTGAAAAAGAAACGTCGTTCAATAATGGGGCGGTAAAAAACAACCGGATGATTGCCCAAATGATAAAAATGGAACCCAAGAACAATCCCGTTCGTAAAAATATTTTTTTAATGCGCCGCATTTGACACCGTGAATTTTCCCGTGTTCCCAACCGCGTTTATTCCCGAGTTGTACATATCGTTTGCCGTAATTGGTGGAACGGTAAATTCCCCCGATGATGTCAATTGGGCACGATAGGTAAATGTCTTTGGCGTGCGCGATATATCAGTGTATAGCAATACACGATCTTCACGGATTTCACTGAATTCTGTGTCCCCAGTAATGCTGTCCGATACTGGGGCAAACCCACCTGGTAACAGGTCTGATATAACCGCGTTTGACACATAATTTGTTGTGTCCTTTGTACGAACGGTAATCTTAACATCTATCATATCACCAATGGTGGCAGATTTCACCTCGTCGCCGTTTATGTCGTAATAGTGGCGCGATATTTCAATCCCATTTGATGCGGATTCAACAGATTTTGGAAACCCAGATGCAATGAATGTATAGAACATCGCATTGTTTGATTTACATTCTGGACAATCTATGCGTATTTTTTTCGTACCGTACGGAATCACGGAAGTGATAAAGTCATCAGATTGTGTTGAATCTAATTTTTGATTGTCCGCGAATACAGATATGTTTTGGATGTTTTCTGCATTGTTTCCTGAACCCGCCAAATCCATTACTATCGCCGCCGCAGTAAATGAATCATAACTGCCATTATTTATATAATCTTGAATGCCGGGCAATATTGTCTTGGGCGACATATCAAAATATTTGCGTGCAATGAATTCATACGTTGCATCATTCGCAACCATATTGTCAAATATATCATTTTTGGTGTTATTGGTACGGTATTTTGTAATAATGTTGTATGCTTTGTCATTCTGCTTCAACATTTTATAAGATGCGGCAATGTATGCACCAATAAGGCCGTGTTGCCAATCAGGTATTTCTTTGGATACATATTCTTGTAATGAATCTATATAACTGGTTGTGACGTAATCATTTAAAGTCAAAACATATATTGCAAAAGCACGTGCCTTGGCATCAAATTCCGATGTAGGTGTTTCGGCGGCCACACGACGCAAGAAATCTATGGACCGAACAAACATGGAATGCGGAACCGTAAATCCAGATTGTTGCGCGATGCTTAAGAAATTTGCAACATACGATGTTATATAAATTGTTGTCGCATTTGTGGTTGTTTCTGTCGATGACATACCCGAGGTCCACATTCCAAAAGATCCGTCACTATTTTGACGATTGGTCAGTGTGCGAATTGTGCGTTCAACCGATTCACTTGATTTTTTAGGGTCGTTTCCAACCAATTTATCATCCCCAATCAAAAGATACGGTATTGTGCGTGAAACGATTTGTTCGGTACAGTCATATTCGTATTTTTCCAAATATTTTGCCAATGGGCGCACTAAAATAGAAGGCGATGTGGAAATATATAATGTACGGCCAGAATTTTCTGCATATAAATTATTTGCATCTGGCTTTATGGTGATACTTGATTTATTCAATACACCGGTTTTTATCAAAGATGTAAATGTGGCCGCCGGTCGTATAGATAAAGATGTGCTTGTGCGACGTGATGCAACGGGTATCCCCTTGTCATTGAATAGTGTTGTTGATACATTTATATCACCAACGCCGGGTGTGGATTTTGCCATTACATCAAAACTCCACAGTTTTTCGGTGTTTTCTGGTAAATCTATGGTGTCTGCATCGTTGGTCATTGTGCCAATTGGCCCAGATACAGATGCATCATTGCGTGCCGTTGCGGTCGCCCCAGATTCCGGGGTCAAATTGGATATAATTGTGTTGACCGTGAATTTATCGCCGGGTGCAACAAATGCTGGGTTTGATACAGATATTATGACCGGTGATTGAACGCGGGAATTCGTGCTTGTTGAACCGATGCGATCGGTATCGGTTGCAACGGCATATACACTTAATGCACCATTGAAATATTCTGGGATATCAAATGTGATGGATTTTGTTTCGTTTGCTTTTGTTTCCAAAATGCCCGAATAGAATGCGACAGATGGGATGCTTTTGCGCGCAAATGGATTGGTAAGCGGCATATCAAGGCCGGCAATAGCACTTTCAAAATCGCCACCACCAGTTTTGGCCACTTCACGCAGAATCTTGTATTCAGGTAATAATAGTGATAAAATTTGCGATGTTTCAACCTGAAGTGCGGCCTTTTGGAAAAAGTGTTTGATTGGATTTGGTATAACATAATTTGCAACCTGTAAAATTCCGGTGTTTACCGCGAACAGCATCAAACGTGCATCTGTATCGGTTGAGTATTCAATTTTTAATTTGTTATCGGTCACTTTTTCCGGTGCAGATAGTTTTACATTTATTCTGTGGTTGTCTAAATTGGTTGCAAACGGTGCAATTGCATATGTATACGGCGTTGTGAATACGTCACGACTGTTTATGTCACGCACAAAAGACACATTCACATATCCTGTGCCTTCAAAATCTCGGGGCAGGGTAATTTGCTGGGTTGATGTGGTTGTCTTTGTGCTGAACCATTTGTGTGCATAAACCTTGTCGCGTTCAATTGTTATGATGCCTGTGCCGGTGTACGGGGCCGTGATGCCAATATTTATTGTGTCCCCGGGTTTATATTCGGACGCGTCCAATTTTATTTTCAAATCGGCATTGGTATTTGTTTGCATGTCTATATTTTCATTAGATGCGACAAAATATTCAATATTTGCCAATACGTTATTATTGGAATCGAATATTTCAAGATAGTATGTGCCGCCGTCTTTTGTATTTAATTCGAATTCGGTGCCCGATTCAGAAATGCTTATTTTCGTTTGATTGATAACCGTATCGTGCGTCACAGTTTGATATTTATATTGGTTGTTATAATCCTTAATCAAACTGGTCAAATTATCACGACGGATCAATTTTGTTTCAATATTATCTACGGTCACTGGTTTGCCAGAATTATCCAAGGCAATAAGTTTTATCTTGTGGTCAGTATTGCGCTTGATATACCCAAGATCGGAATTAGAATGATATCCAACCAAGTATTCAAATCCTGATACACGTGAATTTATGTTGGTTTGTACACTTTTCCCATCACCTGCTTCAAATCCGTCGATATTCAGGTTCAACATATATGTGCCAATTGGAATTTCGCGGTTGAAATCAACGTTAATATTTGCATTTCCATTTTCATCGGTACGTATATCGTCCACAGTCGTTGAAAATGTTTGTGCCGTGCGGGCAAAACCGTTTGATATTGCATCATCAGATGCGAAATTGCCGGTGAATTTATAATCGCTGTATTCAGAAAATGTAAAATCAATTGGACGCAGCGTGGCATTAACACGAATTCTGCGGTCTGATGCCGGTGTGCCATACAGATTGTGAAGTGAAACGTTCGTGGTTATGGCATCGGGGGCAATCCATCCATTTTCATTTGAATTGTCGATGGTTGCCATAATTTTCATTGTGTCGGGAACGAATTCTTGGACCATAAAGTGGCCATTGCCGATATTATCTTGGACGTGTCCGCGGTTGTTTAGCGAATGTATAGTTATGTCGTATTGTCCGATTGTTGCGTCGGTGGATAATTTATATGTTGCGTCTATCATACCATCGGCCGAAAGTGATATTTTGCGTTCAAATATTGTATGGCCACGTGCATCATTGACCTCTAATTCAATTGGTATGCCGGCCACAGATGTAAAGTTTGAATTTTTTATGATTGCGCCGATTGTTAATGTTTCACCCGGCCGATAAATTCCACGGTCTGAAAAAATGAAAGATTTTAATGGTGCCTGGGACGATGCGTATGTGCCACCAACATCAAATTTTGAATATTCGGCGGTTTGGGCCCGGTCGGCATTATATGGAATAAAGGAAACGTCCGAACCTTGGCGTGCAATGATTGCAACAGGTTCTTTTTCGTTTTTATATTCAGAATATGAAAAACTTGGGATTTCGACCATGCCGCTTGCGTTTGTTGTTCCGGCCCATATCGGATACCCGTTTCGGCCCAATACAGTGACATCAGTGTCTGTGGCGGGTGCGCCAGTTGAAATTTTAGACACAAACACCACCGAAGTCTTGTCCAGGTTTATTTTTCGTATTATTCCCAAATCGGTCAGCATAATTAGGCGTGCATCATTGTATTCTGCGGATATTTCTGTTGCACCGACTTTGACAATAAATATTCCAGTTTTGTCGTTATATGTGCGGTCCAAGTATTCGCCAAGGTTCACCGAAGCATAATTCACATTTGTCATAGATGTGTCTGAAAACGGAATTCTTTTTTGGAAAACAGTTGACATATCGTATGCGTCAAATACCCACGGTGCCCGAAATTCAAGGTCTGAAAATAAATTGTACGTTTGCGTAATAAGGTGGTTGATAGAATTTGATTCAATTTTATACAGGTTCACGTACGCGGTATCAACACCGCCACGTGCAACGATTCCCAACTGTCTGTCGCCGGCCAGTGATAACAGTGCGCCGGATCCCGCAATTTTTACACTGCGTTCTGGATATGCAACCGTCATTACCGTTGAAATTCCGGCGCGTGTTTCGAACCCGTTTGCAGATTTTATGCTGGGCTTGATTGTCACGTATATGTATCGTTCGACATTGTCCGGCACATCATAGGCAAAGGCATATTGGTACGTTCCAATCGGGTTCACAAAATCGACACGTTCAGTATTTAACTTTTTCGATTCTTTGATAATATCTTGGGTTATTTCATCGTTTGCCCATCTGTGCGATTCAGTTGTGTCTTCGTCGGTTTTTGCATTACGTGGCAACAGGTACACGTCGACAAAGTTATTCCAATTTGTATTGTCGCGTGCGGCCGCCGTCATGTTCAGCAAAATCAGTTGTTGCGGATTACCCTGTTTGTTGTCCGCCGTTATAGTGTTCAGGTCGGATATTTTGAAAAAGTTATCGGCGGAATCCAATATAATTTTCGCGGTTATTTTATCCGTGTGTGAATTACCATCTGCGTCAAAAATTTGGTTGACCTTTAACCGTAATGTTTGGGTTTCGTCCGTTATTTGAATTGGGGCGGTTTGAATTATCGCGGTGCGCATATATCGATCGAACTTTACGTTAAAGTCGATTTTGCGTCCGTCCAATCGAACCAATACTTTGTCGGCAAAATCGCGCGTTTGTATGGGATAGTTAAAAGATATAACCGCAACACCAATGACATATCGGTCACCGCCGGGAATAGGGTACGCATTGAATATTTCGGTTTTTGCGGAAATAGGCGCGGTTTTAAAAGAAATTTTGCGTGTGTCGGGATGAACATCATCGGCAAACAGTTTTTCGCCGATTTTGACGGTGAAATTTGTTGCCGCCGGCCAATCTTGGTCCGGTGTAAAGGTTATATCGTACGGGTTGATCATATTCCAATGTCCGCGCACAGCGGGGGTTATTTTGATGTTTTGTGCCAATTCAGATGCGGATGTGTCCATATTGAATGCGGGATTGTATGGCCCAGACGCGACGTCATATTGAATGCGCAATTTTGATGCCGGTGCAAGGTTGCGATTGTTATTTATGTCGGGGATATTATCCGATATTATCGTTGCCTTGTCATCGTCAAAGTGCGCGGCCACGGGCGCGGATACAAATACATCCAATTTAGTGATATTTTTATTTGTGCCACTAATCCAACTATATGCCAAGGCAAAAAACACGATTGCAGCAATCACAATTCCAACGATTCGCAACGTGCGCACCGGAAATTTTTTGGTTTTCTTAAGCATAGATAAAATCTCCATTCCTGAACATATATGTATGTTAAAATATAAATACAAAAACACAAGTTTTTTATTTAGAAAATTATCGTTATGAAACACCAAAAGTAAAAAAATTTGATTGTGTTTTATTTTGTGCCTTGCTAAGATGCATCTGTCGGCGGGTGTTCCGTCGATGGGGTGTAACGACCCGGTTTAGATCGCGTCCGGTGTGACGTAAAAAACTCCAACCAATTTTGGG
>JAGCET010000024.1 GCA_017650505.1 Alphaproteobacteria bacterium | reverse complement strand
GGAAAAGTTAAAACATCTGGCTCTGTGGTTGTATCTCAGACAGAATGGTTAAGTGATGGCGCTGGCGACGAATACGAAGCGCCATACGACAGCGTTTTCCATTATACCAATTGGTATGAAAGCGGCCGTCTTTCTATGATTGATGTTGGTGCGCGTTTAAGATTGCAATTCTAGGGTTCACCGTGACAGGAGAGAGTACGGATGAAAAAAAATAAGATATTTTTCTATTCGATTCTGGGTGCGATTGTCGCCGGTCACGCGTTTGCCGGTATTCGTGTTGGAAATTTGTCGCGGAATTATGCAGGTACGTATAAAAATGTTGTTGGATTGGAACAACAATATTATGATTCTATTGCCGATACATCCCAAGATATCCCGGCCGAGGTTGCATTACCTGTGCCGGTGGCAAATAACGAATTGGCTGCAAAAATTCGCAATGGCCAAGATGAAAATACGAATATAGAAACATTAAATAATTGCGCAATGATTTACCCCGATGGTGAATTTGTTTGGGATAAACCGACAATTGGTCGCGGTGCCGGTGGTTCGCCAACATGTGTCGCGATTGTCGAAATGCGCGCGATTGGCGCAAATGGAAATTCTGAATATACTGTGGTTGCACGTGGAAAATTGGCCGCCGGGGATGTTGTACATTGTAATATATCGGATTTTCCGACGGCAACATATTTACCGGATATTGCACGTGTCACATTTCCGGCAGATGCCGCACCAACACGTGACGACGTTATTCGTGTTTTGAATGAAGAACAAAAGAACAAGGCCGGATTAAAAATCGCGGCGGCGGCCGTTGCGGCGGGCGTTGCGGGTAATATGGTTGGTAAATCAGAAATCGGCAGCGACAGTTTATTCGGTACAAATAACGAGAAATTAAAATCTACTGCTGCGGGCGCGGCGATTGGCGCAGCATTGATGACGGCCAGTACATATTCTGGTAAAGTTGCGGGCGATGTTATTTTGCATACAGGTGTAAACGCGGCGGCCGGTGGCATCGTTGGAAATATGATGGCATCTGGTGATGCGGTTCTGCGCGTGGAAAAATGCGTTGACGGTGGTATTGAAACAACGTGTTTGTGGGGAAATTTACAAAAGACAAATGAATATGACATGTCAAACAATCATGTATTTTACAGCCCTGATAAAGCAGAAATTGTCGTTTGTGATTTACAAAACCAAGAATGTAAACGTGATGGGTCGTTGATATTTAAATATATCCCAAATGTCACAACAAAAATAACACCATCGGAATTGATGGACAAGGAATCACGTGTCGTATTAAGCGGTGTTCAAAGTTATGTGTTTGAAGAAGAAAGTTCAAACAAAGAAATGAAACCGGCATCCAGTGGTGCATATTATATTGCCAATGTTGCAAAACGCGCGGGCGCGCCATCACCGGCGGTAATTGTCGGGTTCCAAGATTCTGCATTTGGTATCAAGGCCAAAGATTGGTACAATTGGGCCGGTGCCAACGGTAAAACCGCGCGCATATGTTTGCGTGATTCGCGTGGAAACCCGTATAATTGTAGTGGCGAAGTAAAAACCGAAAGTCAAGACGGTGAAAGCGCCGATAAAAAAACATCTTACAGCATAGACGACTTTAACCCAATTAAGTTAGAGGCCGATGATGGTGGCGTCGTCGATTTTTCAAACAAGGCACGTTTGGGTTCAACATTAAAAGGTGCCGGTGTTGGTGGTGCGTTGGGGGGATTTGCCGGATACCAGGGCGCACAAAGTGATATTGAAGATCGGTTTGTTCAGGCGACACGCGAATATAATGATTCATTGGAAAAATTCTATTGCGGAACGGGTCGTAAATTTTTGTCGTTCTATAATGATGAAGCCATCATTCCAACAATGAATAAGTAGTAGTGGTCAGTATTAGTGGTTAGTGTAAGTGATTAGTAAACGGCGCGTTGCGCCGTTTTTTGTGATTAAAAAAATTTTCGAAAATTAAAAACAAAATTCCAGAATTTACTATCCACTAACACTATCCACTACCCACTATTTAACTATTTCCATTACACGTTTTGTGACATCGGTGATTGGAACGCGTATTTGTTCCATTGTGTCGCGATAACGCAATGTCACCATATTGTCTTCCAATGTTTGGTGATCAACCGTTATGCAAACCGGTGTTCCAATTTCATCGTGCCGGCGATAGTTTTTACCAATGTTTCCTGAATTTTCTAATTCGATACGGCCGATGCCCAGGCTCCGCAAATCATTTTCGATATTTTCGGCAATGCCCAATAATTCTGGAACATTACGCGCCAATGGAATTACCGCCGCCTTGACAGGGGCCAATTTTGGTTTCAATTTTAATACGGTACGCGTTTTACCATCCGACAAAGTTTCTTCGTTATATGCTTCTATCATCAATGCCATCATTGCGCGGTTCACGCCCATTGCGGTTTCAACAACGTACGGAATAAAACTTTCGCCGGTCTGGGGGTCGGAATACGCCAATTTAATTGTACTGTCACGATTTTCCATAACATGTGCCGCAATTTTGAATTCGACCTGTGATTTAGTATGCGAACCCAAATCAAAGTCTTGACGGTTATGCACACCTTCGACTTCATCAAATCCGTCGGGGAATTCGTATTCGATATCACCCGCGGCCTTGGCATAGTGCGCCAATTTTTCGTGCGGGGTAAATCGCAATTTATTTGCCGGAATACCCAAAACATTTGTCCACCACGCAATACGATTTTGTTTCCATGCTTCGAAATATTTTTCATCTT
>JAGCET010000023.1 GCA_017650505.1 Alphaproteobacteria bacterium | reverse complement strand
GGTTGTCAATGCCGCCTTTTTCGGGAAAATCGGCACCGAATTATCATCTATGACCAAATTATCAACAACTTGGACCGTGTCATATTGCACCACATCTACATCATTTGGTGCCTGCATACAACCGGCAACAACAACAAGCCCCGCAATCAAAGCAAATATTTTTTTCATACCTTTACCTTTTTATATATTCATTACTTTTTCAAATTCTTCCAATGTCATCTCGTATATCGGTTTTTCCGAAGGCGTAGTTAAATCACGCACATGCTCGAACTGTTTTCTGAACCGTTCAACAACATCTGCAACTTCGGCATCAACCTTGGCCCCCGATTTCAACAACCGTTCACCGTATTCTAGCACAAATTCCAAAACATCCGCTGCAAAAAAACGACCAACATAATTTTCAATTGCAATTCCGCCCTTGTTGACGCATATCGCCGACATAACCTTGGCGACTTGGTTATAAAAATTTGCAAGTTTAATAAAATCTTGAACTGTCATTGCCATCTCTTTCCTCTGTTCTTTATTTTTACACATTATAAAAACTATTGCCACAAAAAGGCAAATAAATTATAATGCAAACAATGAAAATATTTAAAATAATTTTATGCCTGTGTTTTCTTGGGTTGTATGGGTGTTCTTCCCCAAACGGGGGCAGTATAGATGACGCAACAATCCTGAATTGGGAAAACGAATCTGTCACAACCGAACAATTTGTTCGCGACCACAAGGCATGTTTGGGTATAACCACACCATCATATATGCCACGTTCCCGATTGGCAAAATTGCTGTCACCGAATCAAAGTGCCCGTATGCCGGATTGGGATGGGTTGTGGGTGACATTTCAATCGAATGAATATCGCGACGTTGGACAACGCGCACTTTTATCCGTACCACGTAATACAACATCTAAATCCGTTGGTTCGTATCGAAAATGTATGTTCCGTCGCGGGTATTTACTGCGCGCGATGTAAAAAATTATCGTCCGGCATTTTACATTGAATAAAAATATGCTATAATACGCCGTATGAGAAGGAATTTATGGTTTTGGCTTTACTTTGTATTGGCCATATTGTTGGCAGTATACTTTGCAACACGAATCATTATGACATTTATTGGTTATGGCCCAATTGCCACCGTCAAGAATGTTTCTATATGGGCGGACGCAAACGATAAAGACCTGACCGCTGTCGCGGCAAGTGTTGGTATATCGCCCGGCACACATACGCATTCGGTAAACCTGGATTTGGTAAATGAACGAATCGCAAAAACACCCGGTGTTCGTCATTCGGCAATACGCCGTATGCCAAATGGAAATATGTCGGTCAAGATTCAACTTTACCGTGCAATCGCCACTTTGGCCGAAGATTCATATTATTATCCATTATCTGCAGACGGGAAAAAAACCGGTTATGGGTCCGAAGAACGTTCCCCCGGCGCGGTTGTTTTCCGTGGTCCACTTCCAAACGACATTGGCGAAATTACGAATGCGGCAACCAATTTGGTCAACGATTTGGATTATATTGAATGGGTTGACGGACGCCGTTGGAACCTTGTGACCACCGATGGTATGGTTGTAATGTTGCCCGAAGAAAATCCCGTGGCCGCGATCGCCACATTGGTCACCCTAAACCAGAAACACAATATTTTCGCCAAAGATATTCATATAATGGATATGCGGGATTCGGCGCGAATTTTGGTAAAATAGAAATGAATATGATGGATTCGGCATTTTTATGTCTGGATATCGGCACCGCCGGTGTACGCGGTGTTGCACATCGTATTCGTAATGCAGAAATAGACCGCAGTGCATATTATTCTGTTGATGAATTCGATACGGTATTCGCACTAAAATCTGTTATTGACGAATTGGAACGTCAAATGGGCACCCACTTTGATACCGCATACATCACTGGAAATTTTGGACCATCATATTTCACAATGGTTCCCAAAAGTACAATTTGGGGGAACGACCATAAAATAACTGCATCTGACATAAAGTCACAAATTGCATCTATTGATGCCCCCGATGGATTTTACCCAATGCACATTATTCCATTGCGATACGACACACCAAAGATTCGTAATATGTTATCCCCAATCGGACACAGCGACCGTCAGTTAGTTTCTGCATTTTCGGCTTTGTTCTTTGACAATGAATATATGCAAAAAATTTTGATGTACATGCGACATGCACACATACAACCCGCCGCATTTTATGCACCGCATTTTTTATTAAACGCGACCATGAACAAAAACAACGAAACAATAATGTTTATGGACTTTGGTGCCGAAAACACAACCGTATCCATATGGACACGACGCGGCCCCGTATGGTTCAATGCACACAAATACGGTGGCAACGATTTAACATCCGACATATCAACACGTTTAGATATTTCATTTTCTGATGCCGAACGGATAAAACGTACCGTGTCCGATATGCAACCAAACGAAATGGCACGTTTTAGTCCCGCGGATGTCGCATACGCATTTTCATGTGCAGATGTGAACGACATTGTGGTACCATTTTGGAAAAATCTAATATCAACCATAAAGGACGATATAATTGACCATATTGAAAAATATAATCCAGCAAAAATCATCATAACCGGCGGGGCCGCACGCACACCCGGCGTTTCAGATTTAATTTGTAAAACATTTAATATTCCGACTATTTTGTGTAATTCTGATGCGATTGTCCGCGCACTGGCCGAATATATATGGCATTCAAATGATGAACATCGTAAAAAATATATTGCCCGCATGGAACGTATTCAGGCCCGAACGAATAAAATATTCAATCTGTTCCATCGCAAAAAAAAGAAAAAGTCGCCCAAATTCATTCCGATTATGCCAAGCAGCCTGTGCTTTGATATGAACCTGCCCGAAACATACACTATGTTTTATTCTGGCGGAATTTCTATGATACACGTAGATATTATGGATGGATTCTATGTAGATAAAATTGCGGGTGGAATTGACGATTTGAAACAAATTCGCGCTTCTTGGCCGGGGCACCTGCACGTACATTTAATGACGGACGCACCGGCCACATGGGCACGTGGCGCGATTGATGCCGGTGCAAATACAATCATATTGTCCACAAATACATCGGGGCTGCGCAATGCAATCGGAATCGTTCGCACCGCGAACAAACGTGTTGGAATCGCATTAAATCCCGATTCATCCGTCACATTATTGAAAAGTGTTCTGCGCGATTTAGATGAAGTTATGGTTATGGCCGTGCAACCCGGCGCCGCCGGTCAAAAGTTTAATAAAAACGTTTTGAAAAAAATATCAATTCTTGCCGCAACACGTAAAAAATACGGGTTAAAATTCATAATATCTGTGGACGGCGGAATAAATCCGGAAACGGCGCAAATGTGCTGGAACGCGGGCGCCGACATGTTGGTCAGCGGTTCATACCTTGCATCCAGTTCGGATTTTCCACTTGCCGTGCAATCATTGTTAAAACATAAACCTAATGAATAACTATTTTGCGCCCCGAATCGTATTCTGATATATAAATATGTATCGTGTCATCTGGCAACATAGTGTCCGCAATATCGGGCCATTCGATAAGCGTAATATCATTTTGAATCGCATGTTCCAATCCAATTTCAACCAATTCTGCCGCATCTGAAATACGATACAAATCAAAATGCGAAATTTTCGTATTTCCCGACACATAACTTTGAACCAATGTAAATGTTGGGCTTGGCACAACCGTATCCGCACCGCATAATGTTTGAATTATTGTTCGTGCAATCTCGGATTTTCCAACACCCAAATCACCGTGCAAAGCAACCGTCACCGGTGCCGATAAAGTACGCGCAAACGTACGTGCAAATTCGCGTGTTTCATCTATATTTTTTGTTATAACTTCTTTCATTTTCTACTCCAACACCAAAAGGTCATCTTCCATTTTTCGAATTGCGTCCCGCAACTGCGCCGCGGTTTCGAAGTCCAAATTTTCGGCCGCGTCACGCATTTTTTTAGTCATCTTTTTTATCTCGCGTTTCAACGTTTCTGCGTCCACCACGCCATCTTTACTGTACAAGAATTTCCGTTTTTTATCAACCTTTTCCGTCTTTTCTGTCACTTCATCAAATACCGCCTTGGATACAGTCTTTGGTACAATACCGTGTTCGCGATTATATGCCATTTGCTTTTCACGACGACGCGCGGTCTCTGTCAATGCGGCATTCATAGAATCCGTTATCACATCCGCATACAATATCACACGCCCATTTGCATTTCGCGCCGCCCGACCAATCGTCTGAATCAGTGAACGTGTAGAACGCAAAAAACCTTCTTTATCGGCATCCATAATTGCGACTAATTCACACTCTGGCACATCCAATCCTTCACGCAGCAAATTTATTCCAACCAATACATCAAATTTGCCCATTCTTAAATCGCGCAATAATTCTATTCTTTCCAACGTTTCAATATCACTGTGCAAATACCGCGCCCGCACACCATTTTCAACAAAATAGTCTGTCAATTGTTCCGCCATTTTTTTGGTCAATGTCGTCACAAGTGCCCTGCCATTGATTGCACGAACCTCGGCCAATAAATCATCGACTTGGTTTTTAATTGGGCGCACAATACATTCGGGGTCTAATAATCCCGTTGGCCGAATCACTTGCTCCGCAACTATTCCATTTGCCTGGGTCATTTCCCATTCTGCGGGCGTTGCAGACACAAATATAGTTTGCGGCCGCATAGAATCCCATTCGTCAAATGTCAACGGTCGATTATCAACACACGACGGCAACCGAAAACCATATTGCGCCAATGTTTCTTTGCGTGCACGGTCCCCACGCGACATCGCACCGATTTGTGGCACCGTCACATGACTTTCATCAACAAACAAAATCGCATCTTTTGGCAAATATTCAAACAACGTTGGTGGTGGCTCACCGGGGACACGTCCCGACAAATACCGCGAATAGTTTTCAATTCCACGACATGTTCCCGTTGCCTCCATCATTTCAATATCCATATTCACACGTTCTCGCAATCTTTGCTCTTCGACATATTTCATATTCTTTTTAAAATATTCTAAACGTTCGTCTAAATCGCGCCTGATTTGACCAATTGCCTGAACCACCGATGGCATAGGTGTTGCATAATGAGTATTCGGATATGCCGCAATTCGGTCTAACTTCACCAACTTTGCCCCGGTCAATGTATCAAATTCCCAAATTTCTTCTATTTCATCACCCCAAAAAGAAACCTTCCACCCACGGTCCTGACTGTGTGACGGAAATATATCAACAATATCGCCCCGAACACGAAAATCACCACGCGATGGCGCAACATCATTTCTCCGGTATTGAATATTGACCAATTCACGCACGACATCACCCGGCCCCATTTTATCACCAACGCGCAAAACTAACTTCATTTCCGAATATTGTTCCGGCGTGCCAAGTCCATAAATCGCAGATACAGACGACACAACAATAACATCGCGTTCTTCCAACATTGCACGCGTCGCACTGTGCCGCATACGGTCCAATTGTTCATTTATTGACGCATCTTTATCTATATAAGTATCCGTGGTTGGAACATATGCCTCGGGTTGATAGTAATCATAATATGAAACAAAATATTCCACATGATTATTCGGGAAAAAAGACTTCATTTCGGTATACAACTGTGCCGCCAATATTTTATTTGGTGCCATCAAAAGCGCCGGACGTCCAAGTTCCGCAATAACATTCGCCATTGTAAACGTCTTGCCCGACCCGGTCACACCCAATAAAACCTGGGACCGACGGCCAGATTTAACCCCATCCACCAAATCAGCAATAGCGACCGGTTGGTCACCCATCGGTTTATAATCGCTAACAAGATTAAAAATTTTTTTGTTCACATTATGCAGTATAATCCATTATAATGAAAATACAAGGGGAGCCCAGAGAATGAAATCAAGACATAAACGTAGAGCCTTTTGGACAATTATAACCACATTGGCGACCATAGTTGTTGCGATTATTGTTGCACCAAATTTCATAAACCTAAACAGTCTGCGTCCACACCTAGAAGACGCAATATTCAAACAAACGGGCGTCGATGTAAAAATCGAAGGCGACATAAACTTTGGTTTGGTTGGACGACCAACAATTGTTGCACACGGTGTCCGCACACCAAATGGTTTTACCAAGGCTTTGGCGGTAAAAATTCCATTTTCGGGATTATTTGACATCACAAACACAAAACTTGATGGCGCAATAACTGCATACGGCGCAAACATAAACATCAAATCACTGGAAGCGTTAAAGTTGGCCTATTACCTGGACGTGAACGATTCCGTCTTGAAATTCAAAGGACACGATTACAACATTATAAACGGCATATTTAAAAATGGTACTTTTGACGGTCTTGTCAGAACCGGCCAACATAAATACGACATTCGTTTCAGTGATGATAATAAATTTACAATAAAAAACAAGAATATGAACCTTGAAATAAACGGCGAATTCTATCCATCGGGCGCGGCCAGCGGCACATTAGAAATTGCAACCGATAAAATAAATTCTTGGTTTGAATTTGACGAACCAAAAATCACAAGCCACGTAAATTTAACTATGGATTTTTGGTGGGACGGCGAAAACGGATTCAAATTCTATGATTTGGTGGCCAACAATGTACGCGGCGATATAGAATTAGAACCCAATGGTTGGCACACAATAAACCTTTATTCCGACGACACTAATTTTGATTTTTCGTTCCTGTCGCGTCCAACCAAAATTCTACGTGATACCCGATTGAACATAGATTTCCGTGGCAACTTGACATTCAAAAATCAAATGTTTAATCATGTAAAAATCGACACACTTGGCACAGAAAATTATATTCAAATAAACCATATTTTGGCCGATAATACATCGTTTACCGGCGGCACCATAGACAATCGCGGTGGACACGATATTATGGTAAAGACAGAATTCGATGGTAAAAATACCGAATGTCTGTTTTCGGGCACGCCTGAAATTTGGGAATGTCGAAAATTCACATATGGCGACATTACGGGGAAAATAAAATTCGACAAAAGGACACTTAACGCCGAAGTTGCATCCAACCGAAATGTAAGTTTAGACGAACTTGAATCTTATATAAATCGTTTGGGCGCCCGTACCGCGACCGTGAAATTCAAATTTGCAAATATCGGTGGCCAATATATAAAAACATCCAATGACACGAAAGTGGATTATGATTACGTATACGGCCAAACACTGCGATGGTTAAACCCACATGCAAAAATATTGCCAGACTTCATAATGGATGCACCGGGTAATATTGTGTGGACCAACGACACAATAACATTTATTCCGAATTCCAATGAATGGTCATTGACTTTGCACGACAATTTTTTCTATCTAACCGGAACCAGCATACAACAATGGTTCCCGAACACAGACATGCGCTCAATACGTGATTTCGATTATGTTGCATCGGGTTTTTATAACGACTGTGGCGATATTTCTGATTTAACGGTAAAAATTGCAGACCACGTATTTACCGGCACATCTAATTCAACCGGAATCACGTTGCACACCGACACATTGGTACTCGATTCGTTTATCAGCGCGGATTTTTCAAATCGATACGAAGAAATGGAATATATAACCAATCCACCGATTTTGATTCCGTTTGATTTTGAAAAAAATATTTACCTTACCGCGGACAAACTTGTTTGGGGCACGAATGCGTACAGCAATTTTGTCTATGCGGTAAAATCCGGCACGATGACGATGTCCATCACCGACAGCGCACGCGGAAATATGTTGGCAACAATTATTAGTGAACGTTCCGAATACGACATATTTGTGCAATTAAACCGATTCGTAATAAACGGCGACTTATTAAAACAAGATTTCCCATTAAACGTTATGAACACAACAATTACCGCCGAAATGTCGTTGCACACATCGGGACACGTTGCGCACGATATTCGATACAATATGGCGGGCGATATGGATTTCACTTTTGATGGCGGGTACATAAGCGGAATTGGACTTGACGATTTCTATGCGAATGCGGAAAACATCACGCGTTTGAATGTCGAAGATATGTTGATGACGGCATTGGAATCCGGAATTACAAAAATAAAAAGTATGCGCGTCATTGGTCGATATGAAAACGGTGTATTTAACACAACCACGCCGATGCAGATATCTATGCGTCATGCCGATGCAATTGGTGCAATGACATTGGAACGCAACGCAATGACGGCGAAACTTGATATATCCATGCGCGCCGCGGCCCCCGACCCCGTAACCGTATCGGTCAGCATCGCCCCCAATGGTCGCCGCGGATATTCACTATCGGAAATAATGCGATATTTTGACCCCGCATTCATGCGCAGTTTTATCCGAACCCACGACAAGTTTTAAAAAATTGCCCGCGACTGCGGGCGATTTTTATCTTTGACTCTTTTTTATTTCCCTTATCAACTGAGGTCTTGACCTCAACTTATCGTACAAATTAACAGTGTGTCGTTTAACAGACTTAAATTGCTTATCGGCCTCTTTTAAACGTTCCTTATTTCCCGCAATACTGCGGTCTATGGATTCTAAAACTTTATTTGCCCACAGATTCATTGAACGACCAATGACATACTTATCATCCATTTTCTGGGCTGCACATACAATATTTAACATATCCCTTATTGCATTGTCATTACTATAATTGTAACGGACATAATCATCGCGATTATACATCTCAAACGCCCTAACCAAGACCCATTGAGACTCATGCAATATTCTAAAATCTGTATTTGTTTTATGCTCTAACACTCTTATCATATGATATTTTTCACGTTCAACATCACGTTTATGCTTACCAAGATTATTGCACCATTGCGCAAGTTCTGAATCATCCTTTAAATATGCATCGCCATCATCGGGATCAACATTAGCAAAAGCATAATCATCTAATCTTTGTCTTAATATGTGCCCCACTTTTGGATACATTTCATATCCCTGTTTCGCATTCAGAATATTCAAAGCAGACACAATATTTTCCTTGACCCAGTCAACATCTTCGCCAAGCATATCAAGCGCAACCCTTTCAACATTGGAAAATTTTTCCTTTTGGTCATTCAGACATTCATATTCCCCGAACAAAACTCCCGACAATGCAATCAATACCACCATATTACTTTTCGGGACAAATTGTTCACATTCTAAATCTGCTAAATTGGTTGCCGCCAAAGTGTCAATATATTTTCCAATCTTTCCATTTGGGTGCATATCATACTTTTCTGCCAATTCCCGTCCAGAATCATTGTCTACCAATGCTTTAGAAAATTCTTTTCGTGCTTCTGTATTTTCATCTAATGCAAATGTGTAATGTGCATTGCTGCTTGCGCGGTCATAATTTTCTAATTGTTTCGTCAAAAACTCCACCAAAAGCCTTAAATTATCTATTTTCTGTGCACCGTTCATAGTAAAACCTTTTATTTGACCCTCTCCTTAGGCAAGGATAATACCACAAAATGCAATCGTGTCAAGAAAAATCACCCGCAAATGCGTGCGATACTAACATTTACACCAAGCCATGGCGTAGTCGCGTCACCGCAAAGCGGTGACGGACAAAGGCGGATAATACCTAGTTCTTTTTCCGAACCTGAATATGTACATCGCGCAGTTGCTGTTCGGTGACTTCGTTCGGCGACCCCATCAGCAAGTCTTGACCACGTTGATTCGCCGGGAATGCGACTGTTTCGCGCAAACTTTCACCGGTTCCCAATATTTCAGAAATCAAACGGTCAATACCAAATCCGAAACCACCATGTGGCGGCGCGCCATACTTAAACGCGGTATACAATGCCGAAAAGTTCTTCTCGACCGCCTCTATCGGATATCCGGCAATATCAAAGCACTTTTTCATAACATCCGGGTTATAATTACGCAGCCCACCACTGCACATTTCTATACCGTTTATAACCATATCGAACTGTGCCGCCTTAATTGTGAACGGATCACGTGTCGACAATTCTTCCAATGTTGCCAATGGGTATGAAAACGGATTATGTGTAAATGCCGGCGCCCCACCCCGTTCTTCGTCTGGTTCAAAGAATGGGAAATTATCAACCCAACAAATTGCAAAATCACGCGTTTTTACCAAACCCAAATCCGCGCCCAATTTATTGCGTAGTTTACCGGCGGCCTTGGCCGCAGTATCAACCGTATCACACACAAAGAACAAAGACGATTTATCGCCGGCAATTTCGTGCAGTTTTGCAATTCGGTCCGCATCTAACTTTTTCGCAACCGGCCCCTTGGGCTCATCGGCGAATACAATATAGGCCAATCCACCAAGCCCCAATTCTTTTGTTGCATATTCAGTAAGTTTATCGAACCAAGACCGCGGCCGGTCTGCGCTGTTCGGTGCCGGAATTGCACGAACAACCGCACCATTTTCAATCGCATTTGCAAATATTCCGAATTCCGACCCACGGAAAATTTCCGTTACATCAGAAATCAAAATAGGATTTCGCAAATCAGGCTTGTCCGAACCATATTTCAACATCGCATCATCAAATGAAATATGTGGAATTTCCGGATACACATTCGCATCTGGCGCAAATGTCCGTATCAGTTCTGGGATAACGACTTCGCCAACCTTTTGTATTTCTGGCAAATCAACAAATGACATTTCGACATCCAATTGGTAAAATTCCAGCAATCTGTCCGAACGCAAATCTTCATCGCGAAAACAAGGCGCAATTTGGAAATACCGGTCAAATCCCGACACCTGTAATAACTGTTTGAACATCTGGGGTGCCTGGGGCAACGCATAGAATTTACCATGATTCAAACGCGACGGGACCAAGAAGCAACGTGCACCTTCGGGCGAATCCGCGGTCAGCAACGGTGTTTGAAATTCTGAAAAACCCAAATCCCACATTTTATCGCGCAACCATTTCACCATTTTATTACGCATCAAAATATTGTGATGCAATTTTTCACGGCGCAAATCCAAGAACCGATATTTATACCGCAATTCTTCGCTTGTTTCATCATCGCCAAACACCTGAAACGGCAAAACTTCGGCCGATGTTAAAACATTCCACGATTCAACACTTATTTCGATTTCGCCGGTTGGAATTTTTTCATTTATTTGCGACGCATCACGCGCAACAACTTTGCCGGTCACCATAAGGACCGATTCCGGTCGCACATGTTCCAAATCTTCATTTCCGCCATCCAACACAATTTGTGTAATTCCGTAATTATCGCGCAGGTCGATAAACAACAAAGACCCGTGGTCGCGTTTACGATGAACCCACCCCGACAGGGTCACGGTTTCACCAACGTTTTTTGCGGTCAATTCCCCGCAAGTATGCGTTCTGTATTTTGATTTTAGTGATAACATTTTTTCGCCTTTTATTTCCGGGCGACAAAAAATCAATGATTTTTGGCACCCATTGGTTAAACGTTTTTTTCGGGGCGCATATATCGGCTATGCGCGGTGCCACCCGAATTTATCACTTTTTTATTTTTGAACGATTACTCCGTGGTTGTTGGGCACATCATAACAATCGCCAAAAACGCAACAACATTCTATACAAGATTTTCCCGCTTTTCAAGTATTATAATTTTTTACTTTTGTCATATTCTGATTTTAATTTAGAAAACAAAAACGTATCCCTGTACACCCCATTTATAAAATGGTCTTGGCGCAACAGGCCTTCACGAGTAAAATTCATACGTTTTACAACGCCCAAAGATTTTATATTTTCGGGGTCTATTTTTAATTCAATCCTGTTAAAATCCCAATTTTCAAAGGCATTTTTCTCCAACAAACCAAACGCTTTGGTCATTATACCACGCCCACCTGCGGTTTTATCCAACCAATATCCAACCTCGCCATAATTATTGCCTTTGGACAATTTAACAAACCCGATTCGCCCAACAATTTTTTCATTCCATTCAATAAACCATTCGGCCGAATCCTTGTCCCCTTCTAACACAGGCATTTCATCCTCTGGTTTTTGCACAAAATCAACCCATTCCAACCAAGGTCTAAATTCATCACGATTGTTGACAATAATATCAAAAACGATTTTTGCATTATCGAACTTTGGCGCCAATTTCACCAATTTAACATTTTCACCAACTATTTCGGCCGGAAAAGTTTTAATCATGATAAAATTCCTTCTGCAACGATTTTTGTTACATTTGCCTTGATTGCCCCGGCATAACAAAAACCGGTTGTTGTGAATCGGCCCCATTGGCTTGGTCTTTTAATTTAGAAGCCGTTTCCGAAGATATTATACCATCACGCACAAATGCCAACAAATCACGCCATATCCACTCATTGAAAAAAGACGCATCTTCATCACTATGATGCAACTTGTAATAACTAACCGCTTCAGATAAAAGACCCGCACGTTCCTCTTCGGTTTTCAACAATTCTAAAATTTCTTTAGCAAAATATCTATCATGCGTCCATGTAAATACCCCAACCAACGCCTTTACTGGCGAATATCCATCTGGCGAAAGTGGATTCTGAATACTTGCAATAGTATCTCTTTTCGGATCGCGCTTTAAAGGCTGCATAGATTTTATTACAGCCTCAACTCTGTCAGATATAGGATAATGCTCCTTAGATTTTTCCATGTAAAACTCCTTATTATAACTGTGTCTTTGTATAACAAAAAACAAACGCAAAACAGATGATGCATTTGTGGTGCCCTAAGCAAGAATCGGACTTGCGACTCGTCCTTACCAAGGACGTGTTTTACCACTAGACTATTAGGGCAACGCGTAAATCACCCCGCAATTATACTGTGGCACACAAAAAAATCAAGGAAAAACGTACTCCTCCTGTGGAGGAGTACGGCGAAGCCGGGAGGTGGTCTTTTTACCCCACCACCCTAACACGCCAATCCACGTCTTCATCGGGCCGCTTTTCGGGGGCGACGGCGATTCCACCAAACGGCATTTGCGCAACCAATGTCCACGTTTCCGGCAACCCAAAACGCGCCCGCACCATTTCATCTATGGCCGGATTATAGTGTTGCAGGTTCGCCCCCACCCCCAACGTACGCAAACCTGTCCACACTGCAAATTGCAACATTCCGTTTGATTGCATAATCCAATCGTGAAAATTTTCGGCATACAACGGATACCTGCGCCGGGTTTCGTTCACAACCGCATCATCATAAAAATAAAGTATCGTCCCCGCACCCGCGGCAAAAGAATCTGTGCGTTCCCGCGAAAACCGACCGCCCGTGGTTTTAACCATTTCATCATAAACCGCATTCCAAAAATCAACATTCTTGTCCCCCATTATGATGACCACACGCTGACTTTTCATATTGAACGCATCGGGCACATAGCGCACACAATCATTCACAAGTTTTAAAATTTTATCTTCAAAAACTGGCAAATCTTTTTTCAATGAATACACCGACCGGCGATTTTTAATTATTTCAATAAAACTGCTCATAACGACTCCTTTTTTCTTTTTAATATTACCTTGTGTTCCGGGCTAACGCGATAGGATTCTGTGGCCTTTTGAATTGCGCGCGCACGCGTCCAAGAATCTAATTTTTCAAAATACGGCAAAACAGCATCAAAGTGTTTAGCCGCGGCGGTTGCAAAATACCACGCCCGCATCATGTTTATATAGTATTCATCCGTTGTTATCGCCAAAACCATATCGGCATATTTCACATCAAATTTTGAATCCATAAAATACCGCATAAGGCAGAGTACAGCGAAACGCACTGTATAGGTGTGTTTTGATTTAATCCATTTTTTTATATATGGCAAAAGTTTATCGGCTTTTTTTGCAAAAGTTTTTGGATTCATCTGGTCGCACGTGGCCCAATTATCAACATACGGCAAAAACCGGTCAATCGCCAGTATCGCCACATCAAAATCGCGAAATTCTGATATAACAAACGCGTGCAATTGGTTTTCTTCGAAAAATTTATGTGGCAAATCCGCAATAAATTCATCCGCACCCCCACCCAGCACAATATCACGCGCCATCGCACGCAGCACTGGCGTCCGCACACCAATAAATCGCGTCGCATTAACCGTCGGAATCAAACCAGAATTAAAATCACGGTATTCCGCATCCGCCGCCGCATACAACGAACCAAGAATCTGTTTTTTATTCATAATTATGTATATTAAATGTTATTTAACATTTTGCAAAACAAAACTTACACACATTTGAGTAAACCCACTCTTTATGGTATAATAAACAATAATAAAAGGATACGCACAAAATGTTGCAACTTGTAAAACCATCAAAAAAGTATTTAAAACCATTCCTGAAAGCATTTAACGATTACAAACAAGACACAAACCCGTTTAAAGACGTGGCCATCAAATCTTTGATAAAGGCAATATCAGAAAACAAATCAGACGAATGGTTTAAACAAACAGACGAACAATCAAAAGGAAAAAATCTGGCCGATGGATACGTTCCTGGTACCACATTTTGGTTAATAGACGGCAAAGAATTCATTGGCACATTTGTAATAAGACACTATTTAACACCAAACCTTGAACAATGGGGTGGCCACATTGCTGCAAACATTACACCAAAACATCGGGGAAAATTTTCAAGTTTTATTGGAATCAAACTATGCCTAAACGAAGCATATAAATTAGGGTTAAATCGCGTCCTTATGACATGTGATGCAAACAATTCTGCATCATATCGTGCCATTTGCGGATTGCTAAAAATGTATGGCGGCGAACAAATTCCAGACAGTTTTGTAGATGGACACGCCGAACATCGTGTATGGATAAATACAACAAAAGGACAACAAATGCAAAAGTGGGAAAAGGCACTTGATAAATTTATGCAACGATATATCAACAAACCTTGGTTCGAAGGTGCTGTGCTGTGTGGCAGTTATGCCAGTGGAAATCAAAACAAGTTTTCAGATATAGATGTTACGATTATCGCTTCTGACGATTTGGGATGGCAAGAAAAATCAAATTGTTATGTTGATGGATTCCTGCTTGAATACACAATAAACCCAATTTGGAAAAACCAAGAATATATGAAATCTGGTTTAGATAGTCATGCGCCAATAAACCAAAATATGTTTGCATATGGCAAGATTTTATATGATAGAAACGGTGTAATGAAAAAACTGCGCCAACAATCTATTCGTGAATTGAAAATGAAAATAAAACCATTTTCTAAATATTCTAATGATTTTAGAAAATATGGATTGTGGTGCAGATATGACGATATGCTATCATTAAAACAAGACGGGTATCCAATAGATTTGCTCTATTGGACATTGGTTGATAAATTGATTGAATGTTATTATGACTTTAACTGTTTACCGCATGTATCGCATGCAAAAATACAAAAGATTCTGACCGATAAAGATTTTGCCAAACGTTATCATGCAGATATTTTACCAGACAAGAAATTTACAAAACTTCTGTTGGATTGTTTCAATGCAAAACAAAAAGATAAAATACCGGCAATTACAAAATTGTATAATTTTGTTATGAAATCTGGTGGTGGATTTGATATAGGCCAATTTCGTGGCAAACGTAAGATTGAAAAAAGATAGGGAATCATAAATGCCAAGAATCCATATTATCGGTGCACCGGGTTCAGGAAAAACAACATATGCTCGTGAATTAGCAAACAAATTGAATTTGCCATTGTGTTGTTTAGACGAAATATATCACGATAATTCAGGTTCAAAACCACGTAAACGCAATGAAGTAGAACGAACAAATATGGCAAAAAAGTTTGCAGCCAAACAAAATTGGGTATCCGAAGGTGCTTCTTTTTCTGATTGGGTAAATCCTATTCTTGAACGTGCCACAGAAATACATATTGTTTCCACTTTGAAAACCACACGTATATATCGTCTGATTAAACGTTATATAAAAAGAGAATTAGGTATTGAAAAATCTACTTATAAAGAAACATTAAGCGATTTATGGAATGGTATAAAATGGACTTGGCATTATGACCGTGATACTTTACCAATAATACTAAACAAAATACCAAACCGAACCAAAGTTTATAAAATAAAAAAATAGGGATAACGAATGAAACTGAATTGGCAATATAAAGATTTTGATTCTGATATCGATTTTATACTGTTTCACCAAAAGGATAACACCCCGATATGGTGGCAGAAGCAGTTGTTCAAAGCATATCCTGATTTGAATTATGAATATGCCAGGTCTTTGTCCGAAGAAAAACGTTTTGAATATATTACCAGTAAAATGAAGATTCAGGCAGAAACAAGAAAACAAATCATAGAAAACTCTATACAAACATTTCAAAACAAATGGAACAGCGTATCAACCAAAGCAGAAATTGCTTTTTCCCAGGCATTTAACAACGATTGTAGAAATATATTGAATGATATGGTTGCTTATGTCGGATTAAACCCGATTTGCCCACGCGACATTAAAACCCACAGTTTTGATATTTACTATTATTTTGACCCAACATATGCGATAACAACGGCTTTACATGAAATAACACATTTTGTGTGGTTCTATTTCTGGAACAAGCATTTTGGCGATGATACGTCTGAATATGATTTTCCAAGTATTAAATGGCTGTTGTCAGAGATAGTAGTCGAAACCATTATTCGTAATTCAGATATAAATGATTTGATAGAACAACCAAAATATATTGCCTATTCATACTTTTATGATATGACAACAAATGGAGAACAGATATTTGATATTATGAAGCATTTATATCTAAACCGTAAAGATATTTATGATTTTATGGACAAAGCATTTGAATGGATAACAACAAACGAACCCGAACTTCGAAACAAAATACAAGAAGCAGAATCAAAATAAAAACACAAATTAGTATAAAAATCTGTGGTCTTATCCACTCGCGACTATACAAAAATTAAAACCGGGATAAATCAGACGAGGCCCGCCTACGCTTGTGCTTAATTTTAGAAAACAAACACTGTTTATAAATTAAATATTTTTCGGTAACTGCACTATGCTCCGGCGCGGCACTGAATTTTCTAAACAAAAATACCGACAAATGCCGGTATTTTTAGAAAATTCGTGGTAGCGGCGAAGGGATTCGGACCCCTGACCAAAGGATTATGATGTATCGGACACCAAAACCGCATAACCATGTTTTCTGCCGTATACAGCGATTTTTTGATGTGTCTATTTTTTCTTTGTGTAGAGAATGTGTAGAACCACACATCCAAAAATACTGTATGCATTTATAACCAAATCAACATGCATCCCGTTTCCCGCTAAAAATCGATTTCTGAAAGAAAATCTTGACAAAGATAATAATTGATATATCATAAAAAAAAAGGCGAACAATGACAAATCTAGATTATGTAACTCTAAAAGTAAACGGTGCTTTCATCGGCAACAATCCAGCCACATCGTACCGTGGTCAGGAGCTTTACCCCACACTTGTAAGAGACTCCTTGATTGACTTCCCAATATTAAGCAAACTTTATAACTTTACGGAACTTCATTGCTTGGCATCTGAAACACAAGGGGAGATGGATACCGTTGGCACCCCATCAAAAAAACCAGGACAACATATTTGGGCGCGTGCAAAACTATCAAATAATGATATCACACAGTGGGTATATGTAGTTGATGGGGCTGGATACGGGGTGAAAAGTATTACAAGTGTTGTTACGGGCGAACTTTTTGCATTTCATCGTCACAATTTGCGCATAACTATGTTTGGTTGGGATGCAAGACGGCCCAGATAAAAGCCATATACGATCAGCCCACCCATTTGGGCGATTTTTTGTTCGTGAAAACGCTTGTGTATCCGTTGTGTAGAAATTTTGCGAAAATTTATCGATTTTGCCAGTTTTTTAGATGTTTTTATTGTATGACTATATGGCGAAGGGATTGTATATTCCCATTGCTCTGCAATGGGCCCTTTTCCACTCGCAACGGTTTCGCTACGCCAAAGCTTGCAAAACCGGCTATCGTGTCGGACCCGCGGGTCCTCATCCACCGCGGACTATACCAAAAACAAAATCGGGACAAGCCCGATTTAATTTTTGGTAGCGGCGAAGGGATTCGGACCCCTGACCAAAGGATTATGATTCCTCTGCTCTACCACTGAGCTACGCCGCCAATGGAAAACGAATGACCACATTATAACAGCCATTTTTCCAAATGCAAGAAATTATAACTTTAAAAACTGTCATATAAAAATATTGTTCAGGCATCGATTTTATGATAAAATAGTTCAACAAAACGAACAAGATTTCGGTTCGTGGCTGTTGGTCTTGGGTTATAAATAAAGGATAGAGAATGTACAAAAAAATATTTATCGGAATATTATTCTGCATAGTTTCCATAACCATATCACGCGCGAATGTCATAGATGTTTTTTCCACTGGCGATGGATATTACCAAATTGTGTCAGATGGCGAGATAGTCGGCAACCTTAACAAAGCCGGCGCCGACAAAGTAATAGAGCAATACAGAGCCACCGGGAACACCATAAACAGCACAACAGCAAACCCTAAGGTCGGTAAATTTGGTGCAACACCTAAAACCGCAACAGGTGGTGGATTTGGTGGCACCGGTGGTGGTGGCGGCGGCGGAACCACAACAGCAAGTGCAAACAGCCAAGCATTGGTACCGCAACCTAAAACTACAACCGCAGTCACAAAATATGATCCAAATATCGCGAAAACAAGTACAACAAGCACATCAAGTGCAACAACCGCTACAAAATCAATTGGACCGGCCGGGAACCCCGGCGGAACGACCGCACCAAAACAACTTGGGCCGGGCACCACAACACCCAAACCAACCCCTCCGGCTGGCGGCGGTGGTGGTGCGGGCGGCAACGCGGGTGGTACGGCCGCCAAAGCGGCGGGTTCCACCGTTGGCAAAGCACTGGGGACCGGACTTGCGGTGGTTGGCGGTGTTGTAAGCGCCGTTGATTTTGCAGATAACGCAAAAGCAAAAGAAAGAAAAACAACTTGGGGCGATGTTGCACGCAGTGCCGCCGATGGTGCCGGTATGGCAATGGGTACAGCCGCAATTATAAACGTTATTCCCGTTGGTGGCCAGATTGCATACGGGGCCGCTATTGCTGTTGGTGCAGTTGCCGGCGCAATACACACGGCACGCAAAATATTTTCCGAAACAGATTGCGAATATGACCCTGTTTTTGGAACATATAATTGCTGTCATACATCCAAGGCTATGTCCAATATCAAGGCACGCAACGTCGACATCGGTGGCGAAATGTTCTGTGATTTTCCGTATATCAGAAAATGCGTCCAGGGCCGCAAAGAACACGAAAGTGACCAAGGATTCCGCGGTCTGTTCTTGAACGACCATTGGTCCAGAGAATGTCGCATAAAATATTGTCCGGGATATGAAGAACCAAAAGATTCTGCGGGGAATTATGAAATCACCACCGCCGGTCAATATCTGAACGATGGCACTGTATGTTGGTATTGGATTTGCCCCGAAGGTATGACCCGCGACGGTTCAAAGTGTATCCCAGATGGAAATAGTAATGACCAAAACTCAACACCGGGCGATGCGCCATCGAATGCAAAGTCTTGCAAAACCGATGCAGATTGTGTTGGCGCAAAATTGCCACAATACGCAACCGCCGGCCGTTGTATTCAAAAGAACAAAAATGAACGCGTCTGTGCCGCAACCGCGTGTCAACCAGGAACATATCTTGTTAAGAAAAACGGACGTTCTATGGGATGGTGTCGCGCGGGTACCGAACCAAATGAAAACGAAAACCAGGTACCCCCACAACAAAATGAACCTGACCCGAATCAAAATGTGGTTCCACCTGTGTTAATACTTCCGAAACCCAATGTTTGTTCTGACCCGAATAATATGGACGAAAACTGCAACTGCAAACCTGCGTTCACAAGCGTCGGTGCCGACGGGAAGTGCGTCTGCGATGACAGTAACGCAAGATTGGTTGGCGGTATTTGTTCTTGTCGCCACATTGCTGATGCCGAATTCAAAGACGGCAAATGCGTGTGCAACGATTCCAACAAAGAAATACGAAATCAAAAATGTGATTACACAGAAGAATATGTGAACGAACAAAAACGCCAAGAATTGATCAAAGGAATCGAAGCTACCGCCGAAAAGTTATCTGCGACAATGGGCGGATTCGAAAAGTCGGTATGGAAAGATGCCGAAGGGAACTTTAACACTGCACGTTTGGCATCGGACAGTATCGCAGGGGTCGTGCTTGGGACCGCGGGCGGAATCATAACCAGTAAATTGGTAAAAAAGAACCAATTAAAGAAAGGTTTTGAAGACATCCAATGTTATATTGGCGGCCAATCTGTTGCCGGGTATGGCGACGATTTCGTTGTTGGAAAATAATCCCAACACGCGAAATATTTGCGCATGAGGTCAAAATAGTGTATAATGGTTGGACGATGAGAAAGTTCTTGACGATTTTGGCCACGTTTACAATGACCGCCCTGCCAGCGTTTGGGGATACGGGTTGGAACACATTTACCGGTTATGCGAAAAATCAAATTGTTTTCAATATTGGTCAGGGTGTCGACAGTGGATTTTTATTGCCGCCACCGGTGAAACCCGTACCTTTTTACATTATGCACCTGCAATATTCGCAACCAACCACGTTTTTCAGCCTGCCCGCACGTCAATCACTGAATATCGCCCAAACAATCGGTTTTGGTGAAAAATATGGGTGGAAATGGGAAGACTATACAATTCCGATGGTGATGTTGTCGGGCGATGTGCGATTGTCAGAATATAAAAATCTGTATGTTGCGATGGGCGCGGGGGTCGGCCTTCAGGCCCAACAAAACGAACGCCTTGGCGCGAAATTATTGTTCCAATTCAAATTGCTGGCGGGATACCACTTTAACGAACGTTGGGGTATGGAAATATTTGTTCAGCACTTTTCAAACGCGAACACGGCACTTGAAAATTATTCCTATGCATTTTACGGCGCTGGCATAACGTATAGTTTTTAACCACTAAATTACCATTCAATCGCCTTGCCACCGTGGGCAATAATGTATTCGTTTGCACGGCTAAAATGTTTACAACCAAAGAATCCACGATACGCAGACAGTGGCGATGGATGCGCACACTTTAAAATCAAATTACGCGACGCATCCACAAACTCCGCCTTTCTTTGTGCATACGAACCCCACAACATATAAACAATTCCGTCACGTCGCGTGGCCAATGCCCGAATCACTGCATCGGTAAACTGTTCCCAACCGCGCCCCGCATGCGATGCCGCCAAATGCGCGGCCACCGTCAATGTAGAATTTAACAATAAAACACCCGCCCGCGCCCACGATGTCAAATCACCGTGCGTTGGACTTGGCCGCCCAAGGTCGGATTCAATTTCATGATAAATATTTACCAACGATGGTGGCGGTGTTATTCCGTCCGGCACCGAAAAGCACAAACCGTGCGCTTGGCCCGGTTCGTGGTACGGGTCTTGCCCAATAATAACAACACGCACATCGTTAAACGGACACATATTAAACGCATTAAAAATATTTTTTGGTGCAGGATAAATTTGCTTTCCGGCCATATATTCACCGCGCACAAAATCGGTCAATTTTATAAAATATTCTTTATCAAATTCATCCGCCAACACGCGTTTCCAAGATTCTTCGATTTTTACATCCATGTCGTTCACTCCATTCACTTAGTGGTTAGTGTTAGCAACCAGTTCCCATCCTGTGGAGGGGTGGCCTAAGGCCGGGGTGGTCTTTCACTAACCACTAACACTTATTATTTTTAACTGACACGCTTTCCAAAGCACTACATCTATATACCCACGCGGCAAGCCTGTTTCAGAAACCAGTTGCGCGAACATATCATCACACGCACGTTTAATTTCCGGTGTCAATTCATCTATACAGCGGATTCCGCCGTATAGCGCCCCAAGCCGCCGAATCCAAACATCATATTTTACCACATCAACCCCCAGGTTCCGTCCCAAATGATTCGCCGTAATTTTCCCAATATGTGGCAATTGCGCCAAATACGCCAACCGTTCGTCATCCGTCCCACATGCATAAAAACCATCGCACAATTTTGCGCGTTCCATCCAAATTTTGCAAATCGCATTTATTTTATTTTTATTATGAAACATTTGATACAGGCCGTCAAAATCCGCACCATTTTTATAAATATATTCCATAATATTTTTATGAATCCGCTTTGCTGTCTTTTGCGAAAAACCACCGGCCAAAATCACATATGCACACATTTCCGCAAATTCGTCCGGGCTAAACGTGCGCGGATTTGCCAAGTTATCCCGAATTTCATCAAAAGACTGCGCATCACTGTCCGCGCCCATTTCGCGAATTTGTTTTTCCAACCCAAAGAACCATTCTGCATCAAACATACTATTTCCGCCCCAACAACATTTGGCGTCTTTTTACTGCAAGTGCGATTTCATTGTCTTTGTCTGACTTCGCACCATTTTGTAATAAATCTTGTCTTCTTTTGGCCTCCCGCGATATTGCATCACGGTCAATTTCATTACCTTGCGATTTTTGTATTTCCCTTTCTTGGCCCATCTCTACAACTTTTTGAATACCTTTTCTAACCTCGGCTATTTTATGTTGGGTCTCATCTGATTTTGATTTTTCTTCCTGTGCCCTGGCCTGGTTTGGTGTCGGCAAAGGCCTATCTTGCTTCAAATTTTCTTTTTCCTCTGATTTCTGCTTATCCTCACGCATTCTCAAATCTTCGGACTTTATTTCTGGCCTTTCCGGCGCATCCTTGGCCTCTTGCTTCTTTTCCAAACCTGTCGTATGCATTGCATCTGTGATATGAATTGTATGTGTTTCCTGTTGGGTGGTTTGCTTTGATTCTGGCTCTTTCTGGACAACCTGTTCTTTTCCTACCGATTCTTTCTTATCTGATTTATCACCAATAATTTCTTTAAATTTACCTATACCTTCAAATTGTCTGTCTGAATTAAGACCATGACTCCTTAAAAAATCATGTGCATCAACTAACTGATTGGCCATATCATCAGATATTAAATTATTGTTAACAGCATAGTTTATACCATCTGTCAATTCTTCCCATACTTCACCCACCTCAGGTTCAAGTATAGAACCCTTTTCACGATAAACATCTTCATATTTGTTTACTAAATTTATTATTCGTTCCAACGCATCTTCTTGCGCCTTTGGTTCTTTTTTATCTTGCGCCTTGTCTTCCCGGGCCATTTGGTCATCTGGCTTTTGCGAAACATCCTTGGCTTCTTGTTTCTTTTCTAAACCCGTGGCTCTAAAATCGGCAAACTTGTCTTTATTGGTTTCTTTCTGTTGTTTTTCTTTTTCATCCGCCTTTTCGCGCGCACGTTCATCAAGTTTTTTATTTAACGTCTTGATTCCGTTTACTGCGCTGTTTCCCAAAGATCTTAACGATTTCATCGCATCCCCAAACGTATTTTCATTATTTTGCGTCTGTCCCTGATTCTCGTTTTCGCGCTGTAATTTTTCCGCAAGTATTTGCTGAAATTCTGCCATTGCCCGGTTGTGCGTATCTGGATTACACATATCTTTCTTTATATCTTGCAATGGATCCATCAAACGTTCTGCGGTTGTTTTGGAAATTTTACCTTTTTCTGCAACCGCCTGTATCGTTTGGGCCAAAGCACAGAATTCATCAACCACCGACAATTCACCCATATTCGGGTCATATTGGTTCAGATATTTTTCCATATCTGCATTTATCTGGTCTAACGCGTCCCGTGAATCTGCAACATTTTCATCCATATTTTCCGGCAAACGCAAAGATTTCGTCATTTCTTCATCTGCATTCTCTACCATTTGCAAATGCCTGTTTACAACATTTTGCAAATTCTCATCACTCAATCCTATACCGGCCTGGTTATTTTCAAACAATTCGGCATAATCATTATACATCTGTTTTGATATAATTTTGTCATCGTGCGCATCAATTATAGCCTGTTTCAATTTTAACAATGCATCCATTTTATCCAGGTCATAATCCTCTTGACTCCAAATCGTTATCAACCGACTAATATTATCCAAACATTCCAACGTTTTATTTTCTTCCATAATTACGCCTCCTTTTAACCTTTTATCGTATTATACCACGATTTTGTTGCATCCGCAAAACATCTGGGCCAAAGCACGGCAATGTTAAAAATCCGCCGTTTTCATTTTCCACCAACACATTATCTATGCGATAAACATCGGCCCCATCGCAAAAGACAAAATTAAAATTTCCACCGGTTAACAAACAACCACAAAACAAAACGTTCTGTAACCAAGTTTTTTCACGCATTTTCGCATACCCATCCATATCACCAAGTGAAAAATTCAAATATCCCGGCCCAACGCGCGGATGAGAATGTCCGTGTGCAACAACCTTGTTGTCGGCACGTACGGCCCCCAAACCAAAGTCCAAAATTTTCTGTTGTAATTCGTGTGAAAAACTTACCGAATATGGATCATCACCCGCACTAACGTCTGCATCTATATCATCAAAAACAAACACTCCATCATTATAATCACCAAACAACAAAAAAGGCACTTCGAACCCGCGCGAATTTGTTGCATCGGCAATCATTTTCAATGTTTCATATACACCCTTGGTCAAAACAACAGACTTATTCGCATCCAAATGTGGCAATTGTGCATTATCGATAACACTGTTCCCGCCAGCATGCAATGTGATACGTCGTTGCATACGATTCATCATTGTATCACTTTGCAATCTGGCCGTCGCATTATTGAAAGTGCCTGTTTTATCCGTCATTTATTGTTTTTGATTTCCAGAATCTCTTAATGTAGTCAAATCGATAGCGTCATCGTCTCGTTTGTTACGCAACAAAGCCATCGCATCACTAAGTCCACCAATAGTCAACGATCTCCGCTCTTCAATTTTCTTTTCATCAACAACTGGGCAAAACATCCAATTTCCTCTTACTTTACGAAATTCTGATGGTATATTATGCCCCCCAGATTCATTATGTGACACATTGTTCCAAACGACATCCGAACCACGACGTATCGTACCATCCTTACCTATAGAGAACAGTTCTTGTTCGGTTTCTACATCATCACAACCATTCACATCTATGCCATAATTGGACAATATATTGTAAATTTGTCTTTCTATTTCCGGCATATCTTCACGTAACAGTGTTTTATCTATCACCGTCTTGATATCCTGTTTCAAATTGTCTGGCGCATCAGAATCACGCAACCACATAACAAAATCAACACGTGCCCTATACGCATCGGACAATTCGGGCGAACGCGCACCATCGTACATACGCGAAATACCATCAAGTAATTCGGTAATAAATTTTTGTACGTTCATTTTTCTCTCCTTACTTATATATTATACATCCAAATTTGCATCCAAGGCGTTTTCGACAATAAAGTCACGCCGCGGTTCCACAACATCCCCCATCAGCATTGACACAACCGCATCGGCCTGACTTGCGTCGTTCACCGTCACTTGGAATAAACTGCGATGATTCGGGTCCATTGTTGTTTCCCATAATTGTTCGGCATTCATTTCACCCAAACCTTTGTACCGTTGAATCTTTAATCCGTTTTTCGCATATTCAAATGCAGTATTCAGCAAATTGAACGCACCCCAAATTTTCTGCGACTTTGTTTTCACGGTTAAAACCGTTGGTGCCGAAAAAGTATCCATCAATTCATCACGCCCCGACAACCGACGCCATGCATTTATTTCCGGCGAATTCAACCGTTCATGCGACAACATATAGCTTTCGGTCACGCTGCGCAGTGTACGTGTAATTGTGATACCCGCATCATTCGCCACAACTTTCCACCCACGTTCGAATTCCAATTCTTGGGCATCCAGCATTCGCGCGGCGGCGGCGCAATTTTCCACCGATTCATTATCAAACACACGATTCAGTGCCAATGCCTCAACAAACCGCAGTGGCATAATATGATTGACCGGTTGCAAAACATTGCGCATATCCAAAACTAAATCCAACAGTCGTTTCAAATCCGCACCGGAAATTTGCGCCCCTGACGCAATCTGCACCACACCATCGGTCGCCAATTGGTCCATCAAATAATCGTCCATATCGCGTTGGTTTTGGATATAAATCTGTTGCTTGCCACGCGTCACACCATAAAGTGGCGGTTTTGCGACATATATGTACCCGCGTTCGATGGCCTCTGGCATATGGCGATAGAAAAATGTCATCAACAGTGTTTGAATATGTTGCCCGTCGACATCGGCATCGGTCATAATAATAATTTTATGATAACGCATTTTTTCAATATCGAAATCGTCTTTGCCGATACCCGCGCCCATTGTAGTAATAAGCGCCCCGATAGTATCCGAAGACAACATACGGTCAAAACGCACGCGTTCAACGTTCAAAATTTTTCCACGAAGTGGCAAAATAGCCTGGGTCTTGCGGTCGCGCCCCTGCTTTGCGGTACCACCTGCGGAATCTCCTTCGACAATAAACAATTCACATTTTGCCGGGTCACGTTCACTGCACCCCGCCAATTTTCCGGGCAATCCGCCAAGTTCCGGTCCGGTCTTTTTGCGCGACAATTCACGCGCCTTACGCGCCGCTTCACGCGCAGTGGCGGCTTCTAATATCTTGTCCACAATCAGTTTTGCCGTCGCCGGATTTTCTTCCAAATATTCATACAACAATTCGGACGTAGTATTTTCAACAATCGGTCGAACTTCACTGGACACCAATTTGTCTTTTGTTTGCGAACCAAATTTCGGATCAGGGATTTTTACACTAATAATACTGGTTAAACCTTCACGGAAATCTTCACCCGACAGGTTGATATCTTTTTTCGTATTATGCTCCGAAATATATTTATTTATTGCACGCGTCAAACCCGCACGAAATCCGGCCAAATGCGTTCCACCATCACGATTCGGAATATTGTTTGTAAAGCACAACGAAGTTTCCGTATATGCCGTCGTCCATTGTAAAACAATTTCAATATAAGAATCATCTATCTTCTTTATCATTTGAATCGGGTCGCGATTTAACAATTCTTTGGACCGGTCCAAATACGTGGCAAACCCGGCAAGTCCGTCGGTCGAATGGAATTCGCGTTCTTTCTTTTCGCCACCGCGCAGGTCTTCCAAAACAATCCGCACATTCGCATTCAAATAAGATTGTTCACGCAACCAATTTTCCAACGTATCGAAATTGAATTCGGTCGACGCGAACGTATCTGGCGACGGCAAGAACGTCACTTCGGTTCCGTGTTCACGACCGGTTGTGTTTTCTGTAACCCGCAAATCCATTGTTGGCGCACCATCGGCAAAGTGCATTTCGGCCTGCTTGTCGCCGCGCCAAACACGAACCTCTAACCACGTGGACAATGCGTTCACCACCGACACACCAACCCCGTGCAGACCGCCCGAAACCTTGTACGCACCATTTCCTTCGTTATCAAATTTACCACCGGCGTGTAATTCGCACATAATCAGTTCCAACGCACTGCGACCCGTTTCGTGATTTATATCGAACGGCATACCACGGCCATTATCACGAATTGTCACACTGCCGTCCGGATTCAGCGAAACATATACCGTATCGGCATATCCGGCCATCGCTTCGTCGATGGAATTATTTACAACCTCGTATATCATATGGTGCAGACCTGAACCACCTTCGCCCACGTCTCCAATGTACATTCCGGGGCGTTTTTTAACCGCCTCCAGCCCCTTTAACACCTTAATAGAATCACCGGTATATTCATTATTTACTGTCATTGAAAAATCCTTTCTTTTTTTGTACACAAAACATAGCAAATTATGCTATAATTATCAAGGAAAAAGGCAAAAAATAAAGGAGAAAAGATATGCCAGAAGTATATACAAAAGATGATTACCTGACCGCGGACAAATATGCGAAAAAGTACGGTTTAACAAAAGAAATTGTCGAACGCGCGATAAAAATTTCACGCGTGCGCAAGGCATCTATTATTATTGCCCGCGGGGGAGTAAAACGCGAAATCACGGTCAGCATGCACGGCCGATACCACATACGTCCTGAACCGGCGGCACATGAAGCATTGAATAAAATTATACAAGAAATGCAATCAAAAGGCGAATCAAAATGAAATTCAAATTACTATATTTCGGAGAAATACTTATAAACCCTAAAAAACGGGCTCAACATATTTCGGACATTCGTATGCAATTTCACCCACAATTAAAGAAATTGGTCGAACACCAACCGTGGAATAACCTGACCCAATATATGGCACCCGATGCAAACAAAAGTCCAATTATCACGCGGCATATTGGTGGCATAGATTGGAATCCGATTATCACACCAAAATTAAAACTGTTGGCGGAATTGGACATTCAAATGTTGCACCCGGAAATTATCGGTGTTCCACGTTCAGACATCGACAATCGCATCAAGACATTGTTTGACGGTCTGCGTTGTCCCCAAAACGAACACGAAATTGGCCAAAATGTTCCGCATGATGCGGGTCCAATTTACACACTGTTGGATGATGACCATTTGATAACAAAAATATCGGTAAACACAAGCCACTTGCTTGGCAACAAAATGTTCAACCCCGAACTTGTGACGCAAAGTCCCGATTGTGTATTTATGATGATTGACGTAAACGTCCGCGTTGCCGAAGGAACATTGGAAAACCTGCCGTTTATGGTGTAGAAGTGGCTAGTGGTTAGTTCCCCTCCTGCGGGGGGGTGTCGGGTCACACCCGGCGGGGTGGTCTTACACTAGCCACTAACACTCCATCTAAATATCCGTCATAAATTGTTGACTAAGTGCACAAATCAAACTGGTAAATTCACCTTGGGTCATTCTGTACCCCGGATGTTTTTTATAAAATTCTAATATCGCCATAAACAGCAATTCTTCTTTTTCCGCCGATGCGCCTGATGTTTGTTTTGATATTTTTTTCATTCTCTATCCTTTTGTTTTATAAAAATAAAATCCACCCGAAAGTTTTTTTCAAGATGGGTTGGATGTTCACAGCTATTCAGTCTAGGAAAAATAGTGGGTTTATTCTGTTATATCACCCCATCCAACCAAAGTTGGATATTTTGTGTCATCGCTGACACCTAGACTAAATTTCAGGACTGTGACATCCAGCCAACGGAATATCCGTC
>JAGCET010000022.1 GCA_017650505.1 Alphaproteobacteria bacterium | reverse complement strand
TTTCAATTATCAACGATACAGAAACGGAAAAATTGATTACTGAACTTATTGCGCCACTGGCCACCGCAGCAGATATTCCCGACGGTCGCTTGCGCGTGCATATTGTTGGTGATGATGATTTTAATGCGTTTGTTATGGGTGGCGAAAATGTTTATATCTATACCGGTCTATTAAAGCAAATCAAAACACCCGCCGCATTACAGGCCGTTGTTGCGCACGAACTGGGGCACACATTGGGCGGACACATGGCACAAATGTCCGCGCGTATGTCTGCAGAAATGAAGCGTGCCATGTTGATTCAGGCACTGGGGATTGGTTTAATGGTTGCCGGTGGAAATCCCAGTTTGGGTGCCGGTGTAATGGCGGGTGCCGGCGGTGTTGCGCAACAATCTATGTTGGCGTTTTCGCGTGACGAAGAACGCATTGCCGACGATATGGGTGTTGATTTGATGGCGCGTGCGGGATTGGATCCAAATGCCTTTACCGTCGTGTTTGAACAAATGCGTGATATGTCAGACGCATTTGAATCGCGCGTGAATCCAACGCGTGTGAATCACCCACTGACCGCAGAACGATTGAAAAATGTTCGTGAAAAAATCGCGAAAACAAAAATCAAAAAGCAAAACAAAAAAACAATCGCACAACAATCGGCGGACTATGAATTGGTGCGTGCAAAATTGATTGGCTATTTGGATCCGGCTGCACGGGTTTTGACCGCATACCCCTATTCCGACAAATCAGATGCCGCGATTTATGCGCGTGCGATTGCGAATATGCGTGGCGGAAATCTGGATGCGGCACGCGCAGGAACACGCACACTGATTGCACATAATCCAAGCAATCCGTACTTCTATGAATTACTGGGCGATATAGAGTTTCAATTTGGCCATTATGATGATAGTGTTGTTGCATATGAAAAATCACTTAAATTGTCGCCGGACGCGCCCCAAATTCAAACGGCACTGGCACTGGTATTGCATGAACGAAACAAGCCAAATGATAATGCACGCGCAATGGAATTGACCCGCACCGCGATTTTGGCTGAACCAACACCGTTGGCATATTGGGTGTTGGCGCAAACATTTGAAGATGGCGACGGGCGCGCCGATTGGGCAATGGCGGAATATTATAGTTTGAATAACGATGAAAAGAATGCAAAATCATACGCAAAACGCGCGCGCAAGAAATTAAAGTCAGGCACCCCGGAATACATAAAATCCGGCGATATATTGGATAAAAAATGGAAATAAATCGAAAGGAATACCCATGAATAAACCAACCATTTTAACATTTGCCGCTGTGGGTATAATTGCGAGCACAGCAGGTGTCCACCGCATCAATGCATCTGATGAAATACCAATCGTATATTTTACACGCGATATAACGCCGGCGGGTTTAGTGAAAGCGTATGATGCGTTAAACTGGACCCCAAAAGGCAAAGTCGGTATTAAAATGAGTACTGGTGAATCTGCAAAAACAAATTATTTACGACCCGAATTGATTCAAGAATTGGTCAAAAAAGTTAACGGCACAATAGTTGAATGCAACACCGCATACGGTGGCAACCGTAGCGACAGCGCATCACACTGGGCTGCAATACGGGAACGTGGTTTTTTAGACGTGGCCCCCGTTGATATAATGGACGAAGAAGGTTCTATGACTTTACCGGTAAAGGATGGCAACATCTTAACTAAAAACTACGTCGGGACACACTTTGCCAATTACCCATCATATATTGTTTTGTCGCACTTCAAGGGGCATCAAATGGCTGGCTTTGGCGGTGCGTTGAAAAATATTTCGATTGGTTTTGCTTCGTCTATGGGGAAAAAGTGGATTCATAGTGGCGGCAAATCAAAAGAATCTATGTGGGGTGGCGAACAAAATGCATTTCTGGAAGCAATGGCGGATGCCGATAAAGCGGTTACAGATTATGTTGGACATGACAATATGGTCTATATCAATGTGTTAAACAGAATAAGTATCGATTGCGATTGCAACGCAAACCCGGCGGAACCAGACATTCACGATATTGGGATTATGGTATCTCGTGATCCAGTTGCCATTGACCAAGCCGGAATTGATATGGTATCAGTTGCCACTGGTAATGAAAGATTGATGGAACGTATCGCCCAACAAAATGGTCTGCACATACTGGAAGCCGCTGAAAAAATCGGTGTCGGTTCCCGAAAATATAAACTGATTGATTTAGATAAAGAATAGAAAAAACGCACCATTCGGTGCGTTTTTGAATTTAATGGGGCGGATGACTTTTCCTTGATACGCAATAATAAAAATCTATAAAAACTCGTATTTACCAACTCCGTTTTTATGATTTTTCTAATTGTGTATTCTCGTATTCGCTCGGGCTTTGCCCTGCGCGGCACTCCTAACAAATCGCCTGCGCTATGCTTGGCTCTTTTACTCGTAGTTGAACTTGGCTTCGCCAGTTCGCACCCGAGGCATTTTGTCTCGATTAAATTAAAAAATGCCCGTTTTGGGCATTTTTTAATTTAATGGGGCGGATGACCAGATTCGAACTGGCGACATTCGGTACCACAAACCGACGCTCTAACCAACTGAGCTACATCCGCCATAC
>JAGCET010000021.1 GCA_017650505.1 Alphaproteobacteria bacterium | reverse complement strand
TGCAAATTGCAGAGATAGAAAGAGATTTTATGCATACTGTGCCAATAAATCTTGCCAAACTTGGGGGGCATCAATCTCGTCAAAATAAGTTTTTAGAAAATTGAAAATTGTTTCATGTTTTTTTGAAATACATCTGCGTCCGGGATCTGTTAATGCCATATCGCGCAATTTGAACAGTTTATCAAAGAAATGGTTCACAATTGGACAATAAGTCATTTGTTTATATTTTGCTGCGTCCATTTCTGATGGTAAATAATCCGGATCAAAAAATGGTTCCCCGTGTTCAGAACGATACGCACGATATTCAATACAACGTATTATGCCAATCAATCCGGTGGCGTCCGCCATATCTGCATCGGAAACAATTTTGCCTTCGATGCAATCTGGGCTGATTCCGCTCAGGCGTTTGCTGTACCCAATGGTTTTTACAATACTTATGCATTTTTCCGCGAAATCATCATCAAAACCTGAACTGGCCAGTATGCGTTTTGTGTTTGTCATCAAACGCGCAGATTCTTCGCCAAATAATTTGTAATCGTCACAATCATGCAACAGGGCGGCGGCGGCGACTAAATCACGGTTGGCATCTGGAATTTCATTACAAAAATCCATAGCCATATTATAAACACGAAAGACATGTTTATCGTCGTGTCCACCAAAACCATTACCCAATAATTCGGAAACAGATTGTTTTATGTATTCAATATCGGCCATATACAGAACTCCTTTTGGCGTTATTTTTGCAAAAATTCACCCAAATTGTCAATTTGTTTTAGATTTTATTGGTCGGGGCGATTCCCCCTCGATACGCAATAAGAAAAAAATAACAAAAATCTTGTTCCGCGATTTTTGAATTTTTTCTAATTGTGTATTCTCGTATTCGCTCGGTCGGCTTTGCCGACACTGCGCGCAACCCGTAACGATTTCGGTGCGCTCACGCTTCTGAAATCTACTTGGTTTCGAACCTACGGTTCAAATCCATGCCGCTGCGCGGCGATAAAATAATAATGCCGCCTTTGGCAACATTCTTATTTTATGGTCGGGGCGAAAGGATTGCCTCGCTCAACACACTTTGTGTGTTGGCTGCGGCGCATTCGTTAGCACTCAAACTTCGCGATGCTCGTTTTCGCTTACTCATTGTCGAACCGTGCAACTGCGTTGCGATGTGTCGAACCTTGGAACCCGGGGCACAAATTAAAATCGGCCTTGGGCCGATTTTAATTTGTGGTCGGGGCGAAAGGATTCGAACCTTCGACATCTTGCTCCCAAAGCAAGCACTCTACCAGACTGAGCTACGCCCCGAAACAGGTTGTTATTCTAAACTTATTTTTTTGAAAAATCAAATATATTTTATTTTTATGTTATTTGTGTATTATCAAATACCAAATTGCAAAGTTTGCCATATTTAGGCCGAATGTGCCGGTCACCGTGATAACGGAACCGAATTCTTTATGCGCGGCAACTTCGCCCGCAGGCGTTTCGGTTGAAAAAACAACCGGAAAATCGTGCAGAGGCAAATCGCGAATGCGACGTCGAATTATTGCCGCCAAAGGACACGCAAAAGTCTTGGAAATTTTATCAATTTTAATTTTTGTTGGGTCGGTCTTGCGGGCCGCGCCCATTGACGATATAAATGGAATACTATTTTGTTCGCACCATTCGTACAGTGCAATTTTGGATTCAACCGTATCTATGGCGTCAATGACAAAGTCGGGCCGGATGGCCGGGGCGGTGCCTTTATCCCAAAAAATATCGAAAATAGTAGAGTTTATATTTGGGTTTATGTCATGGATTCGTGCGCGGGCCACTTCGGTTTTCTTGTGCCCGATTGTGGATTCCAATGCGAACAGTTGTCGATTTATGTTCGATTCGGCAACCGTATCAAAGTCTACAAGGATTATGTTGCCAATGCCCGACCGAGCCAAGGCTTCGATTGCAAATGAACCGACTGCGCCACAGCCCACGACCATAACCGTCGCGGTTTGTAATTTCTGTAATTTTTCGTCGCCGAATAACATGCGGCATCTATTCAATCGGTCTGACATAACTTAAAATCCTTTGCAGATTTGCATTTATTGTATCGGCCATATCCATTGGTGGCAATCCGTGAATTTCGGCAATCGTCGCGACCGAATCCGAAAGTCTTTGTACCTCGTCGTCTGAATCGAATGTATCGCTTTCCGATAATATGTGCGATACGGGTGCCGATGCGATTCGAAGTGCGCTTTTGTCACCCGGTTGCGTTATGCCGAATGAAAAATACATATTGTATTCGTTTGCTAATCTTTCCATTTGCATGGAATCGCCCCCAAATGCGTGCGCAATAACCGCCGGCGGCATAGATGATTTGTGTAATTTGAAAATTTCCAAAACTTTGTCCCACGCACCAACGCAGTGCAATTGAATGGGACGGCGCAATTTGGCGGCCATCTCAAGTTGTGTTGTAAAGATTTGAACCTGGGCCGGCATATTGTCGTGGTATTTGTCTAATCCAATTTCGCCGACCATAATATCTGGGTTGGCGACCAATAAATTATACATTTGGGTTTCCCAATCCGGCGCGGCATTGGCAATGTGCCATGGGTGAATCCCGATTGCCGCGAATGTCCGATCGTCTTTGTTGGTAATGGCGGATTCCCATTCGGCCGGTCGCGTGGCGCAAGATACACGTACGGCAATTTCAGATGGCGCCGTGGCCGGGGATAAAATATGACAATGTGCATCAGTGTAAATCATATTTTGACTATACGTGTGAAAAAGACATATTGCAAATTTTTTTGCTTTTATTTGGCTTGTCTCAAATTGAAAAATGTGATAGACTGGTCATAGAATATCGGAGGCTTTATATGAAAAAAGTTGTTAAATTTGGTGCGTTGGTGAACAAGATTTATCGTAATACGGCGCCCCTGTTGTTGGCGGAGGCCTGTTTGTTTGTGATAATGTCGGTTCTTATGTTGGTAAAGCCGGTGGAGTTTTTAAGTGCCGTGACCGCGGTGATTGGTGGGGTCTTGGTTTTGTTTGGACTTTATCGGGTCAGTATGGTTTTTGTTTCGAACCTTGGGTTCGGTATCGGCAGTTTTGATGTGTTCTTTGGGCTTGTGACAATGATTTTGGGGATTGTCTTTTTGGCGTATCCAAATGGTGCAACGGTCGGGGTTATATATGTTTTTGTGGTGCTGTTTTTGTTGAATGCACTGCGAATGTTGTTCTTTGCGATAAATATGTTAAGGCTTGGGTTTGGGTACTATATGATGGATTTGATTGCGGCGATTGTAATGATTTGCCTGTCGGTGGCGTTGCTTATTTTGCCGAATTTTGCAATTGGTATAGTGGTTGTCTGTCTGGCAATATACCTGGTGTTATATGCAGCGTTTGATTTGTATATGTTTTGGAAATTGTATCGGCTGCGTCGTGCCGTGCGCCGGTTGCAATAAATTTATTGAAAATCTAAACCGTTTTGTGTATAATCGCGGTATGCAAGTTACGTATGGATTTTTCTGTGTCGTTCATCACGCCCGTTGTGGCGTACGGTATTAGTTATATTTTGCGGAAATAATATGGTGTTGGGCGTACGGGCCCGATGATTGGTAAAAAATAATCAAAAGGAAATAAACATGGATTTAAAACCAACAAAACCGTTATCTGGATTTATAGAACTGTTGCCGGTGCAGCAACGGTGCTTTGACGAATGTGCGCGTCGTATGCAGAATGTGTTGCAAAATTGTGGTTATTCGCGTCTGGATTTGCCGGCGATAGAGCGGGCCGAGGTTTTGACCGATAAAGATAATTGGGATGAAATTGAAACCCAGATATTCTTGTTTCAAAAGGGTGATACAAAAATGGGGTTGCGTTATGACGGTACGGTCGGATTGTCGCGCTATGTCGCGGGGCATCTGAATGAATTGACTTTCCCGTTTTATACGTATCAATTTGCCCGTAATTATCGTGGTGAACGGCCCCAGCGTGGACGCTATCGCGAATTTTGGCAAATGGATATAGATATTTTGGGTGTTCAAAATTTGTCGCTAAATTATGATGCAGAAATTGTTTCGACGCTGATGCGGGTGTATGAATCTGTGGCCGATATTGTGGGGGCGGTAAGGGTAAAGATTGGAAACCGTCGTTTTTGGAATGCGATGTTTGCATACCTGAATTTGAACGAGGCGCAATCGCGCGAGGCTTTTGTTTTAATAGATAAACGCGACAAGATGAATGATTTCTTGGACGGTATGATAGAAGCGGTTGGCGCGGATGCGGCGCGTGAAATAGATTCTGTGTTCACAAATGGCTATCGTTCGTTTGCGGGTAAAACCGCGGAATTAGATGGCGCGATTTCGGAAATGGATACATTTATGAATTTGCTTAACGCGATGGGGGTAAAAAATGCCGAGATAGACGTTTCTATTATGCGTGGGCATTCATATTACACCGGGATTGTATTTGAATTCTTCTCGATAGATTATCCTGATTTACCGGCGGTTGGTGGTGGTGGCCGATATGAAAATTTGGTTTCAAAGTTTTCTAAAACCAAGATTGTTGGTGTTGGTGCATCGATTGGTGTTTCGCGATTATTGGTCGCACTGATGGAATCGGGCAAGATTGATTTAAGCAAATTTGAATCATCGGTTGACGCGATTATTCTGGTTATGGGTGATAATAATTTGGAATATGCTATGCGTGTTTTGAACGAATTGCGTGGTGCGGGTGTGGCATCGTTGGCATACCTGGACACCGATAAAAAGTTCAAAAACCAAATTGAATACGCCGATAAAATTATGGCTAAATACAGTGTGATAATTGGCGAAGACGAAGCCAAAAACAATGTTGTTGCTGTAAAAGATATGGCGACCGGCGATCAGCGAACTTTGTCTGTGTTTGATGCAATAAAATTGGTCCGGGGGAATGTGTAATATGGTAATAGAACAAAAACTTTTGGATATAAAACACCGCGCCGATGAAATTCAGCGGCAAATGAATTCGGGTGATGTTTCGGGGGCGGAGTTGACCCGGCTTTCCAAAGAATATTCTCATTTGTCTGAAATATTACCGTTGGTGGAAGAATATTTTCAGGTAAAGCAGGGCATCGAAGACGCGACCGAGATGCAACATGACCCGGAACTGCACGATATTGCCGTGGAACAAATGGAAAGTTTGAAGCATACTTTGCCCGACATAGAAAAACGTTTGCAAATTGCATTGTTGCCACGTGATGATGCGGATGATAACAGTGCGATTATGGAAATTCGCGCGGGGGTTGGGGGCGAAGAATCTGCGCTGTTTGCGGGCGATTTGTTTAACCAATATAAATCTTATGCTTTGCGCCATGGTTGGCGGATTGAAATGGTTGAAGAAAACGCCACGTCTTTGCATGGGTATAAGGAAGTGATATTTAGAATCGAAGGCGACGGTGTTTATGCACGTATGAAATTTGAATCGGGAATTCATCGTGTACAACGTGTCCCGGAAACCGAGGCCGGCGGTCGTATCCATACCAGTGCGGTATCCGTTGCGGTTATGCCCGAGGCGCAAGATATAGACGTTGAAATCGCGGAAAAAGACATTCGTATCGATGTGTTCCGTGCATCGGGGGCGGGGGGCCAGCATGTAAATAAAACCGACAGTGCGGTTCGCATTACGCATTTCCCGACGGGCATTGTCGTCACGTGTCAAAACGAACGCAGCCAAATTCAAAACAAGGCAACGGCGATGGCGGTCTTGCGATCCAAGTTGTACGAAAAACAACGGGCCGAACAAGATGCGGCACGCACATCTTCGCGTCGCAGTATGGTTGGTTCGGGCGATCGCAGTGAAAAAATTCGTACCTATAATTTCCCGGAACAACGTGTAACCGACCACCGTATCAAATTGACACTGTATAAATTGGATGATATTTTGGCCGGTGGCGAAGGTTTGGATGAAATGATAGATGCGTTGATTGCGGCACACCAGTTGGAACAACTTGCCGCAATAGAATAGGGCGGTTTGTGTTTATTGTCCGCTTGGTAAATAGACGTTTTTATCGGGGCCGGCGATGAAATTTCCGGTGCCGTCATTTGTAAAGAACGTCCTTGATATCGTATCATACATTCCCAGCACGCCATCGCTGTTACGCCGCGCGGGGATAAAATTGCGAACAAGTGATGAACCGTTTGTGATTTTCATATAGTAAATTCGCGAGTGAGATATCCTTGTATTAGTATCCCCACAGAACAATTTAATGGGGTTATTAGCCGCCGCTGAAAATGTTATTTGTGGTAATTGTCTTGTTTGAATATCAACAAATTCACTAACGCCAGAATTGTTGTAATTCAGGTTATATACATACGGTTGGCCAATTACAACGTCGGAAATAGGTATACCACCAACTGTATTGCCACCACTTGGCCCGTAAGAGCCAATCATGTTGGCCCCTGCACTATTTATACCAAGATAATAATGCGGACTATATGAACCAAAAATATAGGTTTGGCGGGTCAAAGCGGTAAATGCATATTTTACCGATACGCCAGTGTTTTGCGTTGCCGGTATTCCCGTATCTATATACTGTGTGCCGGTCGATTCAAGGTATTCCAATTGTGTGTATGCGGCCGGTAATTGTTTGCTGACAATCTGAACCAGCCAACATACGGTCCTGTCATTCGGGTCCCATTTGATGCATTCGAATTCCGTGGCAACGGCGTTCTGAACCCCGGCGTTTGCTGTGGACGCCGTCACAAGCGCATTTTGTTGTGTGGCATAATCGCCATTCGGATTATAAATCGGCTTCTGCCCAAGACCATCGGATTCTGATGAATCGAACGTCATCGCACCCGTGCCCGTTGTGGTAAGTGTGTCTTGCTTTGTGCTCAATCCCGCATCGACATATTCACGCGACGTAACCGATTCTTCATTCGCCGCAAATGCAACGCCCGTACACAACATACAAATTGCAAATATGATTTTTTTCATTTTCCCTTTCCCCTTTTACTAACCACTATCACATTATGAACAAAAAGGTACGTTTTTGTTCGTTTTGAAAATCGTAAAAACGCGCAACAAAAAATCCCAGAAATCCGGGATTTTTATTTTTTTAAAAAATGTAAAAAAAGGGTGGACAAAAACGTACCTTTAATTTAGCTATTAAACATTGTAAAAAATAGCTGTAAAATCTGGATGTTGTCGTTATATATTGAAATCGTGTGTTAAAATAGGGCGGTGCGAAAAATCCTGGTTCTTGGGGGCAATTTTTGCACATAGAAATCATGCAAAAAGGGGCGTAAAGAGAAATGTTAAATTTACGAATTTTTATGACCGTTTTTTATTCTTGTTTATTTTATGACAACGATACCGTTCCATTTTGTCCATGCGTATATAAAAATGATTCGTGTGGGAATAGGTGTCTGCGTGTTTTGTTGTAAAGGTGTTTTTTTTTTGGGGGG
>JAGCET010000020.1 GCA_017650505.1 Alphaproteobacteria bacterium | reverse complement strand
TCGGGCTTAATGCGTTCGGCGCACCGTCTGTTCGCGCGGGCAGTTTGACCGTACCAACAAAATCAAATACAGCGGATGTTGCACGTGCCGCATCGGTAAGTACCGGTGCATTGACCAAGGGCGCTGTTTCAACGTCGTCCAAATCTGCGACCGAATCGGTAGATACGAATACGACATCGGGCGTTCCATTGGGTTCGAACGGTGAAAGTGAAGCACGTTTGGCGTTTTTCCAAAAAGGATTGACATCAAAAACACAAATGAATCAAAAAAGTAAAGATGTTGAAATTAACGCGATTCAATCACGTATAGACCAATTAGAAGAAAAACAAGTTGAGAAAACGGATGTCTATGAAAAGACCGAAGTGTATAACAAAGATGAAATGAACGAATTGTTAAGGAGTTTGATATCGACCGATACCAATGGAAATATCAGCATATCAGATTCAAACGGTGCAACAATTGCACAGTTTTTACCGTATTCCCTGTATGCAACGCATAAGTATAACAGTCTTGCCAACACCCAGACATATAAATTAAGGGCGCCACATGATTTTAAAACATCATCTTTTGGAAGTGCGGCCCAAGAATACACACGTAATTGGGTGGCGGATATTTGTGCGCCGGAACAATCTAATCCGGACCTTGTTGCGTGCGGATTTGGCGGTGCAAGTGGAAAAGATACCGCAATGACCGAATTTAATGTAATCAGTTGTTTTAAGGGAATGAACAGGGTTAGCAGTTCCCTCAAAGACAATATGGTAAGTGCACAATATACAACGTTTGAAGACCTTAACGAATCACAAATAAATAACCGCTTTTGCAGCGGTGCATCAAGTGATGAATGTTCAATATCTGGATATACCAAAAATACAATGGGTGCCTGCGCCGAAAAAACATTTACCCTGACCGAATCCGTGGAACGAGCAATGTTACAAAACCCCTATATAGTTGCTATGAAATGCCCAGAAGGATGCCATATGGAATGCGACACGACTTCTAATGATGGTAGTTCTAGCGTTGTTGGTGCTACCGTTTGCAGGTGTCTAGACAACAAAGATAAAACTTTAATATGTGAAATGGAGTATATGTTAGTAGCCGAAACAAATGAAGAATGAATCTTAACACAATATTAAAACAAACGGGCGTGTTGAATCGCGACGGAGCGTAAGCGAAGACGGACGCGCCCGTTTCACTAACCATTGTCTCGCCGTAGCCTTGGTGTGGGCGGGACTAACCACCCGTCCCGTCACCGCAGGCGGTGTCGCGGCCGCGGTCGTGGCGGACTAACCACTATCACTAACAATTATCTTGGTGAAAGGGGAATTTTGTGATATAATTGTTGCATCAAGAAAGGAGAAAAAAATGAAATTATCTTTACCTGTTATGATTGTTGCGACGGCGATGGCTGTGCCGGCCGTGGCGGATACTAATGCCGGAATGGGCGGTGCGTCGGTTGCCGATTTGTCGTCAAATGTGCCGGCGGTGCGGTCTGATCCGAACAATGTAAATTATCAAAAGTATGAAACACGTTCGACAACACGCACGTACACGACCGATGCCGGTGCGCGCAGTGTGGCCAGTGGTTCTTACTATCAACCTTCGTCGGGTCGTGCCCAAATGTATCGCACGTACACCGGTACTGGGGGCAGCACGAATGTGGCGACAACGAATCGTACAACCACAACGCGTACAACGATGAAACGGAAATATTATTTGGCGCATCCGTTCTTTCAACCGACCGAAGGAATGTTTGGTTCAATTACCGATTTGGGATATGTTGGCGCGTCGTATGATATAGGTCTTACACTGAATCCGAATGTGTTGGATTCTATGTCCGATACTTCGGCGAAATGGACAATGGATCAATTCGCGGTCAAAGAAGATTTCAGTTATGGTATTACCGATAAATTGGCCGTGTTGATAATGGGGCGATTTGATACGACGAAATATAAATTTGATTGGTCTTCGTCATCGACACCGGACGATAAAATGGACGACAGTGGTTTGAATATTTTTGGTGCGGGTATCCAATGGCGTTTTGTTGATAACGAAAAATGGATTGGTGCATTGTCTTTGGACTATGAACGGCAACAAGATGTCGCCAACGAATTCATTTTGGATTTAAAGGCCGGGTACAAAGTTTCTAAATCAACCATTTATGGGTTGGCACGTGGTTGGTTGCTGTTGTTCGATGACGAGATATATGGCAACGGTATCACAAATTCCAATGGTGAAACGTTCTTTATCGCGTATGATGAAGATGCCAAGACAACGTTCTTTGTAGAGGCCGGTTTGGGTGTGTTCAGTGTGTTGTCCGAAGATTGGACGTTGAACCTTGAAGGATTGTTCGGGCACTATGATTGGCATAACCAGGCATCTATTAAGGGGGCAATTGGTTGGCAACCGAACGATTGGTTCGCAATGGAATTGTATGCGAAAACATCATTCTATGATACCGCAGATGGTAAAACGTTAAATGCGTTTTATGCGGATAGCGATGGATGGGCGGTGGATACTGGCACGGGGTTGGTTGCGCCGGCGGCATACACCAAAATAGATAAATATCGCGAAATGTCATTTGGTGGACGTATCATCTTTTACTTCTAGTGTATAACTGATTGTGGTGGTGGCGCGTGTCACCACCACTGGTTTTTTATGGGGGCGGTAATATGTGGAAATCTTTTTGTGTTGGTATGTTTTTCTGTGGTGCGGCCGTTGCGGGTGATTTGACCGTCGATACGTCCGACCCGTTGTTTTTGACCGGGCGTGGTCAATTTCTGTCGCAATCTGAATTGGATTATTTTGAAACGGGATTGCGATTCGGACAATATGTGTCGTATGGGTTGGCGGACCGATTCGTTATCGGTGGCAATTTCCATTATCAACAAGATTTTTCCGGCCCCGAAGATGGCTTTTCAAGTTTTGATTTGGGTGGCGTATATCGCATTGGTGCGGCAGATGAAAATGATCGGCACATTATTTATGATGTGTTGTTGGGGTTAAAGTTCGGTGGTTCGCATCGTGTGCGTACACCGGATTTTGCGGATTCTACGTATTATGCGGGGTTGCGATTCGGTCGGCAATATGCCGGTGTGACGTTGGCCGGAACGGTGAAGTCAAGTTGGATTTTTGATAAAACCCGCGGTATGGCATTCATAGACTTTGTCCCAGAGGTTTATTTCCGTGTGAATGATAATTGGCGCATTGGTGGAAATTTTGCACTGCGCAAGGCGACAAACACGCATTATGATGAAGAATCTGTCGGAATCAAAATTGTTCGTGAATATGGTCGCACGCAATATGTCGGACATTGTGAATACGCTTTTGAATCCGAAGATGTGACCGCCGGTGCGCGCGTGAATATTTTGTTCTAATCTTTGTCTGAATCTTTTTGTGCGCGTGCACGCATAGTGTTCCAATATTCAAATCGTTTTTTGATTTCGCGTTCGAATCCGCGTTCAATCGGGTGGTAAAAACTTTGGCGCGACATACTTTCGGGGAAACAGTTTTGACCACTGCATCCTGATTCTGTGTCGGGGTCGTATATATAACCGCGGCCGTATCCCATGTCGCGCATCATACGTGTTGGTGCATTCAGAATGTTTTTGGGTGGCATTAAATTTGATGTTTGTTTTGCCACGGCATATGATGCCATTTTTGCCCGGTCAACCGAAACACTTTTCGGCGCAGTGCCAAGGTATATAACCAATTCAGTCAGGGCAAGATCGCCTTCGGGACTGCCCATTCTTTCATAAACCTGCCACGCGCTTAGTGCCAATTGCATCGCGTTCGGGTCGGCCAAACCAACATCTTCCATTGCAAACCGTGTTAGTCGGCGAAAGATATACATTGGGTCTTGGCCTGCGGTCATCATACGTGCAACCCAATACAGGGCCGCGTCGGTATCACTGGCCCGTAATGATTTATGCACCGCAGAAATCATATTGTAATGTTCATCGCCTGATTTGTCGGACAATGGCGCGTGTTTTTGTATTACCGAATCTAAATCATCGGAGCTTAGGTCTTTTTTGAATTTTGCCGATGCCAGATATTCGACCGTATTTAACAAGAATCTTGCATCGCCATCAGAAATTTCCGCCAAATGTTTTTTTGCATCATCGGTCAGTGGCAATTTTTTCGCAATGTATTTTTCGGCGCGTTCAATTAGTGTCAATAAATCCGTCGTATCCAACGGTTCTAAAACGCCAACGTGGCACCGTGATAGCAATGCGTTGTTCAAATTAAAACTTGGGTTTTCGGTTGTTGCCCCAATGAATACGACTGTGCCGTCTTCTAAATATGGCAATAATGTGTCCTGTTGCGTTTTATTGAATCGGTGGATTTCGTCAATGAATAATAAAGTGCCACGACCAAGGGAAGCGTTTGTGCGTGCAACCTCCATAGTCTTTTTTATGTCGGCCGTTCCGGAAAAGACCGCGGACATCGGAACAAAATCCATGTCGACCGAATTCGCCAATGCGCGTGCAATTGTGGTTTTGCCACATCCCGGTGGCCCCCACAGCAACAGGTTCGAAAGTTTGTGTGCGTTGACCATGCGGCGCACTATGCCGTTTTCGCCAAGTAATGCACGTTGCCCCACCACATCATCTATGATGTTGGGACGCATTAAATCCGCCAATGGTCGTGTTGTTGTATTAGACATTTTATTATTCTTTGTGTATAATGATTCTATTAGATAAATCTTTGGTTGTCAAAGGGGGAAATTATGCGGGTCTATGTGAATGTTGAAAATGAAAAATGGAAAAAATACGATATAGATTTTGAAAAAATCGCGGCCGCAGTTGTTGGTGCGAAATATAAAAATGCCGAGGTTTCAATTACGTTGGTTGATGATTCCAAGATTCGCAAGATAAATAAAAAATATCGTGGGTTGAACAAGCCAACAAATGTATTGTCTTTTGAATTGGGTGATGATGTTTTGTTGGGTGATATTTTTATATCGCTTGATACCGTTATGCGCGAAGCGCGTGATGAGAATATTTCCGTTGCGGAACATACTGCGCACATGGTGGTGCATGGTATATTGCATCTTTTGGGGTATGATCACATAGATGAACGGGATGCAAAAAAGATGGAAAGACGAGAGGTTGCAATATTAAAAAAATTAGGGTACAAAAATCCCTATACAGCGGATTCCGCTGTATGCAGCGATTCTGAATATTGTCCGGGTGAACGAGTAACAGGATTTTTTTATCGGATGTTTAACCGGACATTTGGGCGAATTGTTTTATATGTGCTGTGTGCGATTGTCGCGACGTTTGGTTTCGCGCCTTTCCATTTTTGGTTGGCAACGGTAATCGGTATTGGTGGTGCATATTTATTAAGTGTGAAATACTTGTCTGGGTATGGAATATGGCGACGGTTTTGGCGCGTGTTTCCATTTGGTGCATTCTATGCGATGGCAATGTTTTGGTGGGTGCTGAACAGTATATATGTTGTTCCGGAATTGGCGCATCAGTTTGCAATATGGACCGCACCTGCGTTGATGGGAATCGGCATTGTCGGTGGAATCGTTTTTTCAATTCCGTTTGTTGCAATGTGTGGAAAGTTTGTAAATCCGATATGTCGGCCGGTTTTGTTCGCGACAATTTGGACACTGGTTTTATGGGGGCGTGAATGGATGTTCACTGGGTTCCCGTGGAATCCGATTGCAAATATTGCCATAGAAAATTTATATGTTGCAAATTCTATGTCTTTGTATGGTGCGTTGGGGCTGACGTTCGTTATTGTTGGTATTATCGCAAGTGTTTGTGAAATTATAATAAATCGTCGGCGTGTATTGAATTGGTTTGTGATGATTGTTTTTGTTTTGTTTGGTGTGGTTGGCGTTTTATACGGAATAAAAAATATTGGTGCATCACAATGTGATGATTCAAATATAATAATTCGCATTGTGCAACCGGCGCAAAGTGCCGTGCAAAAGGCAACACATTCACGCAACGTGGCCATACAAAACGCAAGACGTAATTTAGAATTTATGACATCCGTAGCAAATGCACCGGGGGAATATGATTTGGTCGTGTTCCCGGAAACCGCGTATCCATTTGTTGTGACCGATGGTGATATTATTTCAATGCCAAAGGTTTTGGGACGACCGATTATTATTGGGTCTAATTATTATCGTGATGGGAAAATGTATAATTCTTTATTGGTGACAGATTTGAATGGTGCGATTTCCCATGTATACAGCAAATCTCACCTTGTGCCATTTGGTGAATATAGACCGTTTGGTAATTTGATTCCGACGCCGGGATTGTTGACGTCGGGAGATGGGCCAGAGATAATAAGTATGGATGTAAAAAATTCGAAATTTGTTTTTGCGCCGGCAGTGTGTTATGAAATCATATTTTCTGATTCTTTGATTGCGGGAGGTAAGGAACCAAATGCGATAGTGAATATTACGAATGATAATTGGTTCGGTCGTACGCCGGGAACGTATCAACACCTTGATATGGTTCGCCGGTATGCAATCGAATCGGGAATGCCAATTGTGCGTGCAAATTATTCGGGTATAAGTGCATTTATATCAGCGGATGGTCGCGTGGTTGCCGACGTGCCTGTGGGGCAGGTTGGGATTGCAGATGGTTCTGTGTGTGGTGCGCATAAGACGCCATATCGGTATGTTGGACGTGATATATGTATGATAGTAATTTTGATTATTGCGTGTATGATGAATATATGGTTGTATGGTATCACACGCAGTAAAGATTAAATTTGTTTTTTGAAATATTTTAAAATCCACACACGTATAGCCGATGACAGGTTGGTTTCGACCGACCGGGTTTCGTCTATGTGTGATATAATTGCGGCCACCGAAGTTTTGGTTTCGGTCACGATATCATGCAGTGCGTCGATGAATTCAGGTTCCAACGATATGCTGGTTTGATGCCCCGATAAAGATACAGATATTTTTTTCATATTAAATTTTTCCCCCAACCAGACATTCAAATATTGCGCGATATGGGTCGTCGTATTGACGTAATGACCCAAGATTAAGGTTATCAACCATTGTGCATTTTCCAAATGCATTGACCGTGAACCAAAACAAATCATTCCGGCCAAAAACTGTTTTTCCGCGTAGTGTTTGTATATTGGTTAAGTCTTGATTTATTTGCAAAATGTTTGGAATCGGATATTTGGTGCCACGGTTAACTTCATTTGGTCCGAATATATACCCGGACCCAAGGTTGATTCCACCACATTTTTGATACAGGTTGGACAAAAAAGACGGAATGATTGCGGCACGGATTTTTTGTAAATTCATATTGGTCAAATTTATCTGGCCGGCGGTTGATGGTGGTGCAAAAATTGCACCACGTTCATTCAGGGTATTTAATAAATCTTGCTCTGTCATAAATTTATTCCTTTATGGTTGCCGCCGGTTCGCCGCGATATTTGCGGCCATTTGGCTTAATCTGTCTGCAACCGCGTTTCCACCATTGCCGGCCAATGTTGAATGAATGGGCAGATAAATTTTCTTTTCTGGGTTCGGCAACCATATAACATCATTTTCCGATTGTTCTATGATGAAACGGTCCAAATTTTGCGATTGTGGGAATGTTGCGCACATAAATAAGTTTTCGGGTTCAACACGTCCACCCCATATAAGTGGTGTACGAAATCTTATCGACAGATTTTTTGGAATATCGCGCCCCATAACAAGGTTCATAAATTCATCACGACTTAAATTCATCAATGCTAATTCTTGGACACATTCGGTCAATGAACGCATAAAACTGTGGCATACTTCTTTATATTTTTGAAACCAATCGGCAGATACTTTTGTCGGCACTGGTGTAATCGCCACAACCGGCATATCCGACATATTCATATCACTAATACGCTTTTCAGCGTTTGCCTTGGTCCATTGCATTATGCGTTTCCTGTATATCCTGTGACGGTTGTCACGTATGTTGACACGGCGTCGAACAGTTCGTTATCAAAATCATCAGGTTTCTTGTTTTGATACTTTTTCATAAATTCAGAAAATTCTTCAATGCTTGCAAATGTTGATATCAAATCTGGATTATTATTTCCAGATTCTGTTGGTTTTATTATGCAACCATGCAAAGACATATCATTTGCCATATCACCAAGTGTATCATCAAAAATCGTGACCAATGTTTGAATGGCGTCTTGCATGTTTTCTGTTGAATTATTTGATATACCAATCCATACCATATTATCATACCCAAGTGCAACTACGGGATTGACCAACCGTCCCAGTTTTTTACATGGTTTCATAACATATCCAGCGGATTCAAATACAGATTTTATTTTTTCGCCCAATGGATTTTCCGGCTCTTTGTTTTGAACGGCCGGTGGCGTCGCCAGTGGCTTTGGCCGTGGAGCAATTGCGGGTACCATATTTGATGGTTTTTGAATTTGTGGTCGGACGGATATTGCACGCATTCCGGTTGGTGCCTTTGGACGTGCAGGTACCACAGTGGCAGAGGGTATTTGTGCTTGGGTTGGCGCGGGTGGCGTTAGTACAATTTTACGAAAACGCGGACGCACCAAAAGATACATTCCGGCAATTCCGACGAATATTGCACCAATAATCGACAGATAGAATTCAGGTTTAATAGATGCACGTGATGCCTGTAACGTCGACAGGTATTCCCAATGGGCCGCGGACATTATGTTAAACCCGTACCGTATGTTCATCCAAAATGTGATGGCCAATGCCACCGTCATTAGCCATAATAGACCAAGCAAGATTTTATCAAAATTTCCTTTCATAGTATTTAAATTATATCACATTTATGATAAAGTGAAAAGCATAATGATACAAACGAATTGCATTTTTGATGATATAGATGAAATTAGTTGCGGTTGGATTGCGGATGGCCAAAACGATGAAACGGATTTGGCGTCTGCAGTTGATTTTTTTAACGGACGTGGGATACATGTAATTTCTGTGCCAACGGAAAGTGCGGAAAAAATTTGGCCATGGATAGAAAAAGAGCACACGAAAATAATTGGACGATTTAAGTTCGGCGGTGGTGATTCGGCGGCGGATGATTTGTCTGAATCGGTGATGCGGGGGTTTCGTCAGGGGCTTTCCGGGGCCCAGGTTTTTGTCCCGTTATCTGCAGTTGGTGGGTTTGTGAATGAAATTTTTTCTATACGTGATGATTTGTTCTTTCGGCGACATTTCTCGGTGGCCATAGATATAGATGGCAAAGTTTCCCCCAGTTGGGATACTTTGTTTGATAATTTGAAAAAAATTCGAATCGAT
>JAGCET010000019.1 GCA_017650505.1 Alphaproteobacteria bacterium | reverse complement strand
TGGCACCACGATTACCGTTATGGATAAAGATGACGAAAGTGGTTTGCTGTTGAAATTTAATTGCGACAATGTTTTTGATGTACTTGCGCATGTTGGAAAAATGCCATTGCCACCATATATGAAACGCGAAGCCGAAATCGCCGACCAAACACGTTATCAAACGGTCTATGCCGATCCATTGGGGTCAATGGCGGCACCAACGGCGGGTTTGCATTTTACAGATGAATTAATGGCGGAAATTGAAAACCGTGGTGCAAAGATTGTAAAGGTTACTTTACATGTTGGCGCGGGAACTTGGATGCCGGTTAAAACGGAAAATCTGAATGAACATAAAATGCACAGTGAATGGTGCTGTATCACACCGGCGCAGGCGGAAATAATAAATAATGCCACGCGTGTAATTGCGGTCGGAACAACATCTATGCGAACATTGGAATCCGCTGCCCAAGGTGCACCCGACGGAAAGCGTGTCGCACCAATATGTCGAACAACCGATATATTTATTACACCGGGATATAAGTTTCGTGCGGTTGATGTGTTGCTGACCAATTTCCACCTGCCAAAATCAACATTGTTTATGTTGGTGTCTGCGTTTGCGGGCCTCACCGAAATGAAGACCGCATATGCCCATGCCGTTGCCGAAAGGTATCGTTTTTTCAGTTATGGCGATTGCTGTTTATTGTTCAAACAGGGGGCGCCAAATGGATGATAATGCGTTACCGTGGACACGGGAATTAATAAATCGTTTGGGCTATCCATTTCACAGTGCGCGATTTTGGGGTGTGTCTTTTACAGAATCTGATATAAAGTATATAGAAGCTGTAATTAAGGCGGATAAATTGTATCGTGTCATAGCGCAAAATCTAAATTCGTATCAAAAAACACAGGGACTTGCGGGTCTAAAATTGTCCGAAAAATATACCGCGCGTGAAAGTTTTTATCAGTTTAAAATGCGTGGATATATGGCGGAAATAGAATTCTTTGAGCGTTTTTTTGATGATGAAAAATGTCCGAAAAATGTTCGACAGTTTTTATATTTTCATATTGGAAATTTGCGATATTCAATCAAAGGTGGATACGGTGTATCAAATGATGATTACACCAGATTGAGTTTCTTTACCGAAAGTTGGCTCAGAACCGTGTGTGTTCGCAAACACAAGAAATATGCAATGCCCGCACATAGAAAAAATAAAAAGAAGCATGCACCGAAAATACATGGTATTGTGCCAAAAACATTACAACCAAAATTGCGCCAAAATATAGATAATATACCGACGGTGTATATGGTCCTTGTAGAACGTACGTACCCAAACAAAAAGGAGAGATAGTATGCAATATAATGCGACATTACATAAATTATCAAATGGCATTACGGTGATATTGGATCCGATGGATGTTGCCACGGATGAGGTCAGTGTATGTTTCCACACTGGTGGTAATGATGAGTCGCCCGCCGAATGGGGCCTGACACATTTTTGTGAACATATGTTTTGTGCCGGTACACCACGTTTTCCAACCCAACGTCGTGCAAATGATTATATGGCCGACCACGGGGGCAGTGTCAATGCCCGCACTGGCCTGTCGCGTATTGAATTTGTTGGCCGCATTGTTGCACGGAACCTTAATGTATTAATAGATTTTACCGCGGATAGGTTGCAAAATGCCCTGTTTGATGAAAAGGCGATTGACAATGAACGCAGTGTTATTATTGAAGAATTGCGTCGTGCACTTTCGCGTGAAAATACAAAAATGCGTATATTCTGCGAAAAGAGTTTATTTAACCTGTATGTGCCAAATGGCAAAGTCGTTTTGGGAACGCCCGAAACAATCAATGCTTTTACACGCGATCAAATGCGGGAATTTATTGCGCGTCGTATGTCGGCACACAATTGCCTTATTTGTGTATCCGGTAAAATAGAAAACCAAGATGAATTGTTAAAGACATTGGAAGAAAAGTTTTCTTTCTTGCCGACACATGATGTTTCGGTGAATCAAAAAATGACTTACACTGCGTGTCGTGCGCACAATTTGATGCCGGATCGCAAGAATATTGTTTTGGAAATCTTGTTTCCAGAAAAATGGCCGGATACGGATGAAAACTTGCTTCAGAATTTATGTGTTGGGAAATTTTCTAATTGCCTGCGCCAAAAATTGTTCGATGTTTTGCGTTCGGAAAACGGCCTGACGTACGGTGTTAATATGACGGGGTATGGAAATATGTTCACATCTGTGTGTGGCCCGCGTATTGAAACGGATGCCGAAAATGTTGAACGCGTCGTTGCATTGACGGCACAGACCGCGCACAAGGTTTATGCGGAAAATTGGCCAACGGATACAGATTTGGTGCGGTATAAAAATCAAAATGAATTGATGCGTGCAAATTTCTTGGAAAGCAACGCGGATCGTTGCGATCGTATCGTCACAGATTGGTTGATTTATAAACACATGTATGATTTTAATAAGGTGAACAAAATTTCGGACAGTATCACCAACGCAGATGTTATAAAATACACGCGTGATTATTTTGATGGACCAATGTCAATTATCACACATGGTCCAAAATGCGATGGTGATTTGGAACAAATATGGCACGACAATTTTAAATAGGGGACGGATATGTCATTAAAATTTAATTTACTTGCAACGGATGGAAATGCGCGTCGTGGGTCGGTGGAAACCGCACATGGTACTTTTCAAACGCCGGCATTTATGGCGGTGGGAACGGCCGCAACGGTCAAAGCATTGACTATGGACCAAGTCGCCGCGACGGGAACGCAGGTTATTTTGGGTAACACATATCATTTGATGATGCGCCCCGGTGGTGATTTGGTGGAAAAAATGGGCGGCCTGCACAAATTCGGTGGATGGCACGGACCAATCTTGACCGATAGTGGCGGTTTTCAAGTTATGTCGCTTTCTAACCTGGTCAAGATGAAGGAAGAGGGGGTCGAGTTCACATCGCATATTGACGGTGGAATTAAACACTTCCTGCGTCCCGAAGATTCCGTACATATTCAACACCAATTAGATTCCAATATCACAATGGTGTTAGATGAATGCTTGCATTTGCCGACCGACCGCCGGCGCGCAGAAAAAAATGTTGATATGGTTACCCGTTGGGCCAAACGCAGCAAAGATGCATTTGTTGACCGACCGGGATACGGAATATTCGGCATTGTCCAAGGTGCGGACTTCCCGGATCTGCGTGAAAAATCTGCGCGTGAACTAACGGCAATCGGTTTTGATGGATATGCGATTGGCGGCCTTGCCGTGGGTGAACCGCAAGAGGTTATGTTTGATATGATTGCAACGGTAACACCGATGTTGCCAAATGACCGGCCACGTTATTTAATGGGTGTTGGAACGCCACTTGATATATTGGGTGCGGTGGAACGTGGTGTTGATATGTTTGACTGTGTTATGCCAACGCGTGCGGGTCGTACCGCAATGGCATTTACACGCCATGGCACAATGAATATGCGTAATGCAAAATATCGCGAAGACGAAACCCCATTGGATGATAAATGTGGTTGTCCGGCATGCAAATTGTCGCGCGCATATTTGCATCATTTGATAAAGTGCAACGAAATTTTGGGCGCAACATTATTGACACAGCATAATTTGTGGTTCTATCAGGATTTGATGCGCGGTATTCGTGAATCCATAGAGCAGGGCAAATTCCAAGAATTCAAGGCTGAATTTATCAAGAATTATAAAGGAGAATAATATGCCAGAAAAATCAGATAGCAAAGTTAAAGTAACCAAGATTCCAGAATTCAAAATAGATAATACCGATAGATGGTACCTTGCGGTTGCACGTAAAAATGTAGATAAATTGGTAATGGTTTATACATTGGGGTGTAATAGAGCGCCAAATAGTCGTAGTTATGAATTGGCTGCTTCAATTGATGTCGCGGCATTCAGTAACCCCAGAAAAGCCGAAATTTATTACAAAACTATCGAAGCATTAATAGATGTACACAAAGATACCCCAATTTACCAGGGTATGATAGATTATAACGAGAGTGTTTTAACATACTTCAGAGAAAAGACAAAATAAGATAAAAAATCAACAGGCATACAAAATTGCCTGTTGATTTTATTTTGCAAATGTTAAAGAATCAAAACATCAACAAAAGGATGCACAATGGCAAAAAAAGAAATCGAAGTAATTGACCGCGGTGGCGCAAAAACTGTCGCGAAAAAAACATCTGTGATTACACATGCAAAGCGTATATTTATAATCGTATCTGTGATATGGTTGGCATTTGTCGCGTGGTTCCCATTGTATGTCAAGGCACACTATTCGGGACCAATTAAAAAGTCCATTGTTGTTTCGATGTTTTTCGATTTACAACGCAATATTGTGGAACAGTATGAAAAATTATTGGCGGGAATCAAAGACGCAATCAACCTTGAAAAACCAGTAAATATTGCAATCCAAAAGGTCAAGATTGTTGAAAAACAGGTTGATAAAGTGACCGATACCACGGCCAAGGCCAAAGATACCACGGCCAAGGCCAAAGACACCACATCCAGTGTTAAGGGGCTAACCGGTTTAGCGAACAAGTTTGGTATTAAAACGGATGCGGTTGATAATGTTGTGGCCAAGGCCGATGGTACAATTGACAAGGCAAATGCCGGTATTGACAAGGTTGATAATGTTGCCAAAATGGTAAATGAAAAATTAGATACTGTTGAAAAAGAATTGGTCAAGGTGTCGCAAATCGAAGTTGATAAAATGATAGACGAAGCCGTCAAAAAGCAACTTGATAAGAATTCCGGTGGATTGGGGACAACATTGTTAACCAATTACGGAATTAAGCATGTTTATCCATGGCGCCCATCTTCTTGGCCGGTTGCGGTAAAAATCTATAATGATTTGGAAAAGTCTAATGTTGGCGTGGTTCAGATTTTAACCCGTACCGTGAACAAATACTTTGGATATGTCGCATGGGGTTTGGTAATCGCGGCATGGGTTGCGGGATTATATATCTGGTCCATGATAAACAAAAAATATAAGGCTGTAATTGCACCGTTTATTGTATGTCCACGCTGTGGTCACGCATTCACGGATAAAAAGCGCTTTGCTATGAGCTTGTTAAAAATAGTACAACCATGGAAATGGTTCTAAATTGAATAATTATAAAAACCGCCGCGTGTTCGGCGGTTTTTTACAAATTTAATAATTTATAACTTAGGCATTATATGTGCGAGATTTATGCGTTCGTATGTTCTGCATTTTTTGGCTACGCGCATCACCACGGGTTCTTAGCATTTGAGCCCCGACCCTAAAGTTATGTTTTGCACTTGTGTGTGCCGCAAGACTTTGTAGACGTGCGATTGCGGATTCAACCTCTTTAGATTTGTTGCCGTGTTTTTTTGCATTTTGATAATTTGCCAATGCAGATTGGTATTGCCCCAACTTTTCACGTGCCACGCCCGCATTATAATACGCCGCCGCATACTGTGATTTATCTTTGATTTGGGTAAAGATTTTAGAAGTACATTCTAATGCTTTTTCGTATTCGCCTATTTTGATGTATGTTGTTGCCAAATCATTTAATAATAACCCATCATTTGGATATTCTTTTACCATTGCTTCAAACTTTTGGGCAGCGGCCTCATAGTGGCCGGCCTTAAATTCCGCAATGGCCGCATCGTATTCCATGCGCCATTTTTCTTGGGCGAATGCGGCGTGGTCTGGTATTTTTGTGCCATTTTGGACAAAGGCGATTACATCACGTCCGGCCTGGCTACCATTCATGATATCTTGAACAATTGGTTGTGTGCCGCCACGTGCGGTCTCTAATGCCCTTTGAACTGTGGCGCTGTCATATTTAAAGTGACCAATAACAGTTCTACCATGTTTATCTTTTTTTATACCTGTTGCAACCTGATCCAAAGTAATTCTGGAAAAGGCATCTTTGGGCAGACTTAACAAATCTTCGGCGGTGATAAGTCCGGCGGCATATGCACCACACCACCAACGCCGTTTTAATGTGCCAACGCGCCAACTTTCTCCTGTGGGCAATTTGTATTTAAATGCATCCATTATTTCTTGGGTATTTGTTGCCTTGTCTAAACGTGATGCAATATCAGCCATATGACCCGGCAATTGATATCCCGCCATACACAGTGCGACCATCATATTGTGATTTATATGCGTTTTACCTTCAACATTGGTTTTCAAACGTTGAAAAGTTTCAAATTGTAGATGCAGACGGAATTGCTCTTCGCGTTGTTCACGGGTCATTTTTGCCGCCATGTCCTTGTATTGTCCGGTGCATGGGTGTTGATGTATGTTACCTTTTTTGTCCACGGTATAAACCCATGTTAAACCGTTCCAATATGTATATCGACTTTCCCGGGGCTGCTTTTTCGGTGTTTGACGATTGGTTTCTAATTCTTCAACCCCAACGAATACTTCGGGATATAAATCTTCCATGGCCATTGTCATAAAATCACGGGTATCAGTTGATTGTTCTGGGGCTTGTTGTTCAGTATTATCTGAATTATCTTTATCGCGTTTACGATTATTTTGTGCCATTTGTCGGGCCACAATTCCCAACAAACCGAGTGTTGCCAATGTAAACACCGTCTTTCGCGCAATATTTTTTTTCGCCATATTTCTTTCCTTTTTTTATTTCTTATGGGTATATTATATCACAAAGTATATTTTAATTCCATAACGGTTTAATATTAGTGCAATTTTACCGGTAAAATCTTAGGCTTTTTGTCTCAAGATAGCCGTAATTTTAAAAAGCCTATTTTTTACTTGCAAAATGTATTTTTGTATGTAAAAATACCAGACGCAATGCGAGCGTAGCTCAGTTGGCTAGAGCGCAACCTTGCCAAGGTTGAGGTCGAGGGTTCGAGCCCCTTTGCTCGCACCAGAATTCAAAAACCAC
>JAGCET010000018.1 GCA_017650505.1 Alphaproteobacteria bacterium | reverse complement strand
GATCGGATGCAAGATAAACAGCATCGGCTTTTTTAACTTCATCAGTTATAAGTTTTATTTGTTTTTCTTTACCCGGCATAATTTGCCAACGCATTGCAAAATTTTTTTCTGTATCGACACTGCCGTTTTCGGGAACCAAATCGCGCACGTGTCCAACCGACGCGATCACATGCCACCCACGTCCCAAATATTTTTCAATTGTTTTTGCCTTTGACGGAGATTCCACAATCAGTAAATTCATTTCTAACTTCCTTTGGCCGATAATTGTTGGTCTTTATGAATATGCGCATTTTCGCACAGTCCAAATCCGAACATCAGTGATAATAAACTGCTGCCACCAAAGGACATAAGTGGTAATGGCACACCCACCGTTGGCATCAACCCCAACACCATAGATATATTTATAAAATAATAAATGAAAAAGTTCAACATAAAACCAAAACACACCAATTGCCCAAACCTGTTTCGGCACGTTTTTGCGGCCCAAAACAGTATCGCAACGATAATAGTGTATATAAACAATAATAAAAATGCGCCAAAAAATCCAAATTCTTCACCAAGCATTGTGAATATAAAATCGGTCTGTTTTTCCGGTAAAAACGATTGTTGTGATTGCGAACCACGCATATATCCTTTGCCCAAAATTCCGCCACTGCCGAATGCTATCTTTGCCTGGTTTATCTGATACCCGGCACCGCGTGCATCATGGTCCGGATTTACAAAAGTTATGATTCTTTCGCGTTGGTATTGGTGCATACCGCCAAACCAAACAATCGGTGCCGCACACACCGCCAAAATTGCACCGATAATAAACCATTTCTTGTTTGCACCAACAATATAGAACATTCCAATTGTAATCATCGCAATGGATAATGCCGTACCTAAGTCGGGCTGTAATACAATCAAGCCAAATGGCACCAACATCAACATTGCCGGTACGATATAGTTCTTTATTTTATCCAATTCAACCGAATTCATCCACGCAAAATACCGCGCCAACGCCAAAACCAGGGCCATTTTGAATAATTCAGATGGTTGAATATGCAAAATCCCAAGGTTCAGCCATCTTTGTGCGCCCATTCCGGTATGGCCAACGAATGTCACCAATATAATCAGAAGCAATGCAATTGCGTAAATTCCATATGCAGATTTAATCCACATTTTTATATTGGTAAATGCGGCCACAAAAAACACCCCAAAACCAACAAGAATCTTTATCATTTGGGACAACGCAAATGGTCGCCAAGACCCACCACCCGCCGAATACAACATTACAACCGATATAACCAAGACCAAACACATTGGAATAAACATCGCCCACGAAAAACGTTCCAGTTTTTCGGAAAACCGCATCATATTTGCATTTGAAACACGTGTTTGTCTAACCATTTTTTATTCTTTGTTTAATAATTCTTTCATTACGGCGGATACTGTGCGTGCGGCGCTGCCACTGGACCCGGAATGTTCGGTAATCACGCATACGGCATATTTTGGGGCATCAGTCGGTGCATATCCAACAAACAACCCATGATTGCGCAGATTCCATTGTAATTGTTCATTTGTCAAAACACCCGAAGCACGTTCAGCCTTGGAAATACTACGCACCTGGGAAGTACCGGTTTTCCCGCCCATTTTTGCACCATTTACGTTTATCGCGCTGCCCGACGCGGTACCACCGGGTTTCAAGACTTCTTCTAAACCTTCTAAAACATATTTTGTTTTTTTAAGTCCCATACTTTTGAATTTTACCGGTTTCCCATCATCTATGATTCGCGGTACAACACGTTTGTTCGATGCCACGCGTGCCATCATAACCGCCAATTGCATACAGTTCACCAATATAAAACCTTGGCCAATACCGGAAATGACCGTGTCGCCATGCACCCAACGTGACCCGACATTTGTTTCCTTCCATTTACGGTCCGGAATAACACCGGTCATTTGTTTTTGAATAATATCTTGAATATATTTTTCGGTCATTCCCAAACGTATGACCATATTTTTAATGGCGTCTATACCAATTTTTAATGCCAATTGGTAAAAATAAATATCGCAAGAATGTTTTAATGCATCGCGCAGGTTGACTCGACCATGCCCCTTGTGTTCCCAGCAATGATAACGTCGGTCGCCATAATCCCAATATCCGGGGCAATAAACACTTTCGGCGGGTGTTATGGCACCGGCCTCTAATGCGGCAAGTGCCACGACAATTTTGAATGTAGACCCTGGTGGATATAATCCTTCGAACACTTTATTCATAAATGGTTTTGCAAAATCTTGCCTAAGGCTGTCTATATACTCGTCTGAATCATCACCCGAAAAATTGTTCGGGTCAAAACTTGGGGTCGAAACCATTGCCAAGATATCACCATTTTCTATGTCTAAAACAACACCGCATCCGGCACGGTGTGTCGTCAATACATCGTATAACTTCCGCTGAACGGCATCATTTAGTGTCGTTTGAACATTGTTTCCAACAATCGGCGCACGAAATTGTGATTTATCTTCGCCCGTCACGCGTCCAACGGCATTTGTAATCATAACTGTTTGTCCGGCCACACCAGACAGAGTATCGTTAAACCGTTTTTCCATACCGGTAATACCGTGTGTATAAAATGGTGTATTTTGCACCGCATGTTCTGGGGCACCGACATAACCCAAAAATTGCGCACCCGCCGGCCCCATTTCGTACACGCGTGCATAACCACTTTCCACGTGTAATCCCGGCAAATTTTTTGCCTGGACCCCCGCAAGTTTATTCCAATCGGTATTTTCACTGACCAATACAGGTTGAAATTTTTGTTGCTTCCTAATCGTTTTCCATATTTTATCAACCCTTTTTTTCCCAAGGTTTAAATCATGTGTCACCGTGTCAACCAATTCGGTTAAATCATCGGCTTCTTCGGGAATAATATATATGCGATAAATCGGCGCATCGTGCGACAGTACCGCCCCGCCCCGCCCCAAAATCTTGCCACGTTCGGGCATATTTATTTGAATACGGAACGAATTGTTTTCACTTTGCTTCTTATAATTCCTGTATCCAAAAACCTGCATCTGCAACATACGCAGAACCATCACCGATGTTAAAACCATTCCGGTGGTTAAAAACAATGCGCTGCGCCGGTCAAACAATTTTGATATTTCTGTATCAATCATCGCGCATCACCATATTTATTGTTATCACCAATGGAATGTACATTATGGATGTCAATAAAAACATTATAATTCCATAAAGTAAATTCATCCATCCGATATTCCAAATGGTTAACGATAAAACCGCAATTCCAAAAAACACCATAAATGCGTATACACCGTGTTTCTTGGTATGCGTCAAATCCAACAGTGGTTGAATATTCATAATAACATAATACGCACAATATACAGATGTCCAAAATAATACAGTATCAAATTTATAATCCAACATAACGCACATCAAAATTGCAAATGGTGTGAAATAATCAACCGGTCGAATAAAAGAACAATAAAAAATCGGAACAATAGCCAAAATTCCCGCGGGATTTATCCACGGATACGACAACCGCCACAGTGCAACAGTAATCAGAAAAGGAAATAAAATCCGCAAATATTTTACTATATTTTGCCTCATCTGTACTTGCCTTCATCTGAATTAAATTTCAATACCATAACACGTGATAATTCACCCCCAGATTGCACCAAAACATCCGATTCATTTTTCATCTGACCGACATACACATTTGATGGTAAAATGCCACTGATATTACTTGTGACGATTTTTACACCATTTGCCCCGTGAAATTTAGGGTCGCTGAAAAAACCGATTGTCGGTGTGTTCGAACCATTTCCACGCAGAAACCCGTAAACATCAGACCCGGCGACACGCACCGCAATATTAGTGTTTGAATCGGTCAATGACCGCACGCGTGCAAAATCGGCGCCCGCATCTATGACAACACCAACCATTACATTATTAAAAGAAACCACAACCATACCACGTTCGATTCCATCATTGCGACCACGGTTTATTAAAAATGTTTCATGACCAATTGCCGAATTATCAAACATAACATCGGCAATCACCGTATCATAACCAATGGTATGTTTTGTATCTATTTCATAATTAAGACGCCGGTTTTCCAATATTGCGACATCACAATCTGTTTTATTCGCCAATGCCGCGTCAAGTCGTGCACGCAGTTCTTCGTTTTCTTGTTCCAGTTTTGAGATTTTATGAATTTTTTGAACTAAATTGCCACCAACCCTGACCGGCCAAGTGACTAAATCGCCCAATCCATTCACCACCGGCACAATCACATGAGAAATACCATTCACAACACGATATTCGGGTTTTGCAATAATAACGTATATCAAAATTGCCGGCAACAGCACCGCAACCGCGGCGGTTTTCAACAAATTATGGAATCTGGAAGATACTTTTTTCGAACTCATTTGTGGCAAGTTTAACCGTAAAAAAATGAATATTCAATAAAAACTTGATTTTCTATTTATTTGTGTCAAAATAAGCCCGTTGAACGTCCAAAGTGGCAAAGGCATTGCCACCAGGATAATAAAAAAAAGAGGTAAAAATGCCAAAATTAAAAACAAAGTCATACTTGAAAAAGCGTGCAAGAATGACCGCAACCGGAAAGGTTAACGTCCGCAGAAACGCCCATCATAAGTGTTTATTGCATAAATCAAAGCGTGCAAATAACGCGGGGACAAAGCCGCAATATTTGAATGATAACATGGTCGGCCAGGCAAAAATCTTGGCTCCGTACGGTTTGAAATAAAAGGGGGCGCAAAATGGCAAGGGTAAAACGTGGAACAACGGTTCGTCAAAAACACAATAAAATTCTGGAACGCGCCAAGGGTTATCTTGGTCGCCACAGCAGCACATATCGCGCCGCGCGTGAAAAATCTGAAAAGGCCGGTCAGTATGCATATCGTGACCGTCGCGCAAAAAAACGTGATTTCCGCAGTTTGTGGATTGTGCGTATAAATGCGGCAACGCGTGCATCTGGAATGACATACAGCCAGTTTATGAACGGTCTGCGTAAGGCCGGTGTTGAACTGGACCGCAAGGTTTTGGCCGAAATGGCGTATGCCGGTGATGCAAATTTTGCAAAATTGGTTGAAACCGCAAAACGATTTAACGCCGGGGAAAAATAAAACCCTTGGCGGCGGGTTGTTTTTTGTTTATGATTATGGGGCCGCACATGCGACCCCATACTTATTAAAAGGTGAAACAATGTTAAAAGATAAAATCAAAGAAATAAATTCATTGGACGAATTACAGGAACTCTATACGGCCATGTTCGGCAAAAACGGTACTATGACGGCGCGTTTGCGTGAGATGAAAAATTTGGATAATGATGCCCGCGCAGAATTAAACCGCGAAAATGCAGAACTGCGCGAATTGTTCAAAACCAAACAGACAGAATTAGAAAATAATGCATTAAATGCGGCATTGGCGAGTCAGAAATTAGACGTTTCATTGAATTCCGAACCAAAAAATAGCGGAAGTTTGCATCCTGTAACACAATCGTTTAAGGAAGCAATTGCGATTTTTGAATCCATGGGATATACCCTTATGACGGGCCCAGAAATAGAAGATGATTGGCATAATTTTACCGCGCTAAATACACCAAAACATCATCCGGCCCGTGATATGCAAGACACTTTCTTTTTAGAAAACGGTAATGTTATGCGAACACAAACGTCGGCAATTCAAATTCGTGCGATGGAAAAATTTGGTGCACCAATCAAGATATTTGCCGTTGGTAATTGTTATCGTAAAGAATTGGACGCAACACATTCGGCGATGTTTGACCAACTTGAAGGTTTATACGTTGACCGGGTCGAAAAGAATATAAATTTATCTGATTTGTTGGGCACAATGCGGGTTTTTGCGTCAAAGTTTTTCGAACGCGATAATGTAGATTTACGCATTCGTCCATCTTACTTTCCATTTACCGAACCATCTATCGAGGTTGATATGAAATGGGGGGACAGATGGCTGGAATTGCTCTGTGGTGGCATGGTGCATCCAAACGTATTACGTAATTGTGGTATTGACCCAGAAAAATACCAAGGCTTTGCATTTGGTTTCGGTTGGGACAGATTGGTAATGTTAAAATATGGATTGAATGATATCCGTGCATTTACAGACAGCGATATTCGTTGGTTAAAAAACAGTGGATTTTAATAAAGGGGAAATGATATGAAGTGGACATTTGATTGGTTGCGTGATTATTTGAAAACTGATTTATCGGCGCAAGAAATCGCGGATATACTTACGCGTACAGGGTTAGAGGTTGAAGATTTAATTGCGCCTCTGCCGCCGATTGCCGCAAAGATTGTTGAATGCAAACCGCACGAAAACAGCGACCACCTGCACGTGCTTTTGGTTGATGATGGGTCGAAAGATTTACGCCAGGTTGTTTGTGGTGCACCGAACGCACGTGTCGGGTTGGTTTCTGCATTGGCGCGACCAGGCTGTGTTATCGAAGGACACGAAATTCAAAGTGGCAAATTACGCGGTGTTCTGTCTGATGGTATGATGTGCAGTGGCCGTGAATTGGGCATAAACGATGACCATAGTGGCATAATTGAATTACCCGAAAACACAAAAATCGGCAGTGTTGTTGTCGATTGTCCGGTTATATTTGACGCGGGTATTACCCCAAATCGTCCCGATTATTTGGCGGTGCGCGGTGTTGCACGCGACCTGTCGGCGGCGGGTGCGGGTGAATTTATTGAACCAAAATGCGATAAATTTGTGGTGTCCGGCAATGCACATGGTGTCCAGATTAAAACCGACAAATGTCGTGCATATAAATTGGCCGAAATTCACGATATACATATGACGAAAAGCAACGATAAAATTGCGTCGCGTCTGCATGCAATTGGCATAAATCCAAAAAATGCGCCAATCGACGCAACGAATTATATCTGTTATGATATGGCCCAGCCGATGCATTGTTTCGATGCGGACGAAATTGTTGGCGACATTATCGTGCGTATGGCCAAAGATGGTGAAGAATTCACAGATTTATTCGGCAACACACATAAACTTGCCACAACCGATATAGTTATTACCGATGCAGATGGAATATTGGCATTGGCCGGTGTGGTCGGTGGTGCACGTGGTTGTACGTCCGATAAAACAAAAAATATTATTTTAGAAAGTGCATACTTTGACCCGGTCTGTGTTCGTAAAACATCCAAACGTCTTGGGATATCGACCGATGCATCATATCGGTATGAACGCGGTATTGACCCAACAATTACCGGGCCGGCGCTTATGAATACGGTAAAAATTATAACCGATGCGTGTGGTGGAAAAATAATTGGATTTGCATCGGCGGGTGATGATTCGCCAATAAATCCAGTAATTGAATATTCAACCGATACATTTGTTAAAAAGACCGGCATAGAAATGTCCGAAGATGAAATGCGAAATATCTTAACGCGTTTGGGGTACACCGGTAAAATGGATGGTAAAGTATGGAAAATAACGGCACCAAATTCGCGTGTCGATGTTCAAATACCGGAAACAGTGGTTGCAGATTTGATTCGTATATATGGTTATGAAAAGGTCGGTTTGAATTATGTGCCGGAAAAAACAATTCCCGCAGAACATAACGATTTAAAAATTCCGTTAAAGGAAAAATTGGCAAATCGTGGATTAAATGAATCTATCACTTTTGGGTTTGGCAATTCGCGTGTTGAAAAATTACTGACCAATAAACCAATCATAAAGATTGCAAATCCCATAGTCGTAGATTTAGATACGGCCCGCAACAATTTGATTGGGAATCTGTTGATTGCGGTCGCGAATAATGAAAAACGCGGATACCCTGATTTGAATTTGTTTGAAATGGGGCCGGTGTTTGATGGTGATATGCCGGGCGAACAGCATACATCTATTTGTGTGGTGCGTACGGGCGCAACGTCGCCGCGGCATTGGCAGAAACGCAATCGAGATGTTGATATTTATGATGTGAAGGCGGACATTGTATCCCTGCTCTGTGGTCAAAACTTTACGGTATCGACCGAAAACCCACCACTGTGGGCGCATCCATACCGTTATGGCCGTATTATGCAGGGCAACAAAATACTTGGCGAATTCGGCGAATTGCATCCATCGGTCGCAAAACAATTAAAGATAAAAACGAATGTTGTTATTGGTCTGGTCGAAGATATAAACAACCTGCCATCGGCATCGGTGAAACGTCGCCCAGTGAAATTATCTGAATTTCAACCAATTTCGCGCGACTTTGCGTTTATTGTGCCGTCTGATTTTCCGGCGGAAAAACTTACTGCGGCGGCACGCACAGCGTCAAGTTTGGTGTCCGACATCGTTGTGTTCGATTCTTTTGAAATGGCGAATGGGCAAAAATCGGTGGCATTTACGGTGACGCTGGTTCCGACCGAAAAAATGTCCGAAGACGATTTAACAAAATTGCACAGCGACATAATTGCGGCGGTGGAAAAGAAATGTCCCGCCCACGTCCGGGATAAGTAGGTATGAGTGGTTAGTGTTAGTGAATGTATCTAGAATCATTTCGTAATGATGGGATTGTTCCAGATACTACTAACCACTTACACTAACCACTAAAAACTTGCAATCGTGAAAATCTTTGTTATAATTCGTTTCGCCTTGGGTGGTTAGCTCAGTTGGTTAGAGCGTTACGTTGACATCGTAAAGGTCGTTGGTTCGAGTCCAATACCACCCACCAAATTTTCAAGCGAGCAAAGCGAGCGCAGACGGACAAGATTCAAGAGAACAAACAATGCGAATGTGCAAATAATTTTTACAAAAACATTAAACGGGATTCTGGTGACGCCCCGTTTGGCGTCTTTTTTATAAACAGGGGGTAAAAATGGGTCAAAAATATCTTATAACTTCGGCATTACCATACGTGAACGGCGAATTGCATATTGGGCATTTGGTTGGTGCTTATTTGCCAAGTGATATATACGCGCGTTTTTGTCGTGCTATGGGGCGTGATGTTCTGTATGTATGTGGGGCTGATGAACATGGTACAACCGCTATTGTTGGGGCGGCACGTGAAAATATGTCGATTCTTGAATACAACAATAAATATTATGAAAAACAATTAAAGGCTTTTAATAATTTTAAATTGTCATTTGATTTATTTGGTCGTACCCACACAAAACTACAAGAAGAACTGGTGCACGATTTGTTCACGCGTCTTGACGAACAAGGTTTAATTGAAGAACGCGAAACAATCCAACCATACAGTGTAGATGATGGTATGTTCTTGGCGGATCGTCAATTAAACGGAACATGCCCAAATTGTGGTTACGAAAATGCACGTGGCGATCAATGTGACAAGTGCAGTGCTACATACGAAGCCACCGAGTTAAAAAATCCACGTTCGGCTATTTCTGGTTCAACCAATATTGAAATGCGAAAAACAAAAAATCTGTTTTTCTTGGCTTCTAAAATGGAAGAAAAATGGAAGCAGTGGCTGAAAACCCATGCACCAAAATGGTCAAAAACTGCGTCTGCTATTGCGATGGGTTGGGCAAACGAAGGGTTACGTGATACATCTATTACCCGTGATTTATCATGGGGTATTCCGGTAAATAAACCCGGATATGAAAACAAAGTGTTTTATGTTTGGTTTGATGCGCCGTGGGGGTATGTTTCTATTTCCCAGGCTGCAACCGATGATTGGGCATCTTGGTGGAAAAACAATGATTGCTTTTATGCGCAATTTATGGGTAAAGACAATGTAAAATTTCATTCTGTATTTTTCCCGGAACAAGAATTGGCAATGAACGATAATTGGAAAACCGTAGATATGTTAAAATCTATGAATTTCCTTAATTTCGAAGGTGCAAAAATTGCTAAATCCACCGGCAACGGAATATTTTTGGACGCGGCATTGGATATCGCGCCGTCTGATTGTTGGCGATATGCGTTGCTTGCATCCGCACCGGAAACAGACGATACAGACTTTACAATGATGCGTTTCGCCGAAATTGTGAACAAAGATTTGAACGGTTTACTTGGCAACTTTGTGTCGCGTGTATGCAAATTATCAAACAAGAACTTTGGCGATACGGTGCCGGCCGGCGGTGCGATGGATGAAGCACTGGCCACGCGCATAAATGAAAAACTGACCGAATTGACGGCGGCATTGGATGCGTGCGAATTCCGGAAATCTATTACCGCATTGCGCGATATTTATGGAATTGCGAATGAATATATGACGGAACGTGAACCGTGGGCGGCGGTCAAAAACGGCGATACCGCGGGCGCGGGCCGCACGTTGAATGAATGTTTCCAAATCATAGATTTGTTTGCGCGCGTGTCTGCACCCTTTATTCCGGACGCGGCGGAAAAAATACAAAACATATTTGAAACTAAACACGACCTGGACTGGCCAACAAAATATGAACACAGGATAAAAGATGGTGAAAAATTCACCGTGCCTGAAAACCTGTTCACGCGGGTTGAATTGAATAATGAATAAAAAATATGGAGAGAGATGTAGTTTTTAACAAAAGGATGAAACTATGTCGCAGAACAAAAAAGAAATCAAATATACAATTAGATTAGTAACAGGTGATTTTAAACCAGAAATTGAAGACGTAGACGAACTTATAGAACAAGTAAAAGAAATGATTTGTAAATTTAGTGCGCCAGTAGAAGTCGTACGGAAAATCACTTGTTATAATATACATGGCGCCAATAGCGTAAAGCAAAAAACACCCAAAACAGACAAATGGATGGTCTATAACAACAGGTTGTGGCGAACGGTTCCGTTTAGACAGTTTAGTTGGTTTGTAAGAAATTATGCCGATAAAATAGATAGAGCCAGAGGGAAAATATAGACAACATAAAAGGATAAACTATGTCAAAGAATGTAAAATATACTACATATACAGTAATGTCGTATCCACGGTATGATGATGGTATAGCAAACCAAGTGCGTGTAGCCATGTTTGGTGATTTAGAAATTCAACAGATGATAAACTATGTGCAACAAGAAAACGAATCAGAAATTTATGTGCAAATCGCAAAAGAAACAAAAACAATTAACTATCATTGTTCCAAAAATAATTTTCCATGGTTAAAAAACCAAACGGTGAAAAAGGGAAAATTCAATGTTAAAACCTTATTGTCGTCTTGGTGAATCAGAGTCGCCAAATGCGGGTTTCTTTGATTTTATTGGATATCAACTACGCGAACCGATTCTAAAGAAACGTAATAGGTAAAACTATTCTTTACCAAAATACGATAATGGGAATTTGCAAAGATAAAGTCATGGAACATATAAAACTTGTTTTGGTATCTTGTTGTGCGCCGTGCAGCGCGGGTGCAATTAAACAACTTGTATACGGCGAAATCCCCGGGGTGGACGATTTTATTGTTCTGTTTTTTAATCCAAATATTTATCCCGAAAGCGAATACACGCGGCGTATGAATGAACAGATTAAATACTGTAAAAAATTGGGCGTAAAGTACAAAATTGGTGAATATGACCACGACGCATGGCGCGCGGCCGTGCGTGGATTGGAATCCGAACCCGAACGCGGCGACCGTTGCAGTGTTTGCTTTGCGTACCGGTTTGAATATGCAAAAAGGTTCGCACGTGAAAACGGATATAATGCGGTGGCATCGGTGCTTGGCGTGTCGCGTCATAAAGACCAAAATCAAGTAGATATGTCGGCCGAATCTGCATTGGATGATGTGCGATATATGCCGATAAAATGGGACGAAAAATTGCGTCAAAAAATCAATCGTGAAATTGATTTTTACCGTCAAAATTATTGCGGTTGCGAATTCAGTATTCGTAAAGTATAATCCACGTATAACATAACCAAAGGTGTGATTATGTCATCTATACTTGTTTTCCCGGGCCAAGGTTCGCAAGCCGTTGGTATGGGACGCGAACTTTATGAAAACAGTGCCGCCGCGCGCGCGGTCTTTGACGAAGTGGATGATGCGTTAAATCAAAAACTGTCCGATATTATCTTTAACGGACCAATGGAAGATTTAACATTGACAACAAATGTTCAGCCCGCAATTATGGCAACGTCTATTGCAATGTTGCGTGCGTCGGGTGTGCCACTCACCGAATATGTTGCGGGGCATTCATTGGGTGAATATACGGCGCTTTGTGCGGCGGGTGCGTTATCATTAGCGGATGCCGCGAAACTTCTGCGCCTTCGTGGTGATGCGATGCAACGTGCGGTACCAATTGGCCATGGCCTTACCGCGGTGATTTTGGGACTAGACATAGATGTCGTTCGTGAAATATGTGCGAGAAATGATTGTGATGTCGCAAACGATAATTCCCCGGGCCAGGTTGTGATTTCCGGGGCAAAAGAAATTGTTGAAAAAACACTGGCGGATGCCACGGCGGCGGGCGCACGCAGGGCTATGCCATTGGCATTGTCTGTGCCGGTTCATTGTCGGATTCAGGCGCCTGCTGCGGACGAAATGCGTGCGGCATTGGCGCAAACAGAAATCAAGACTCCGGTGGCGCCGTTGATTTCGAATAAAACATGTACACCAATCAGCGACCCCAATGAAATTCGCGATTGCTTGGTTTACCAAATCACACATGGGGTGCGTTGGCGCGAAAGTGTTTTGGCAATGCATAATATGGGGATTACGGAAACAATAGAGGTTGGACCGGGCGCGGTTTTGACCGGCCTGACTAAACGCATTTGTGGCGACATGGAAGGAAAAAAATTAGAGGTGTAAGAATGGGTGCAGAAAAAACTGTTGTTAAATTTGATACAAGAACAGATATAAAGACCGCAATTCAATTTACTATTGATTTAGTGCGCGATGCCCAGGAAAATTGTAATCTGGTTTATAATAATTGGTTCAAAATGACCATAACCCCGATGACAACGGTGGAATATGGTGTGAATTTGTTCTTTTCAAAGGCAATGTCGCAAAAAAATCTTGGAATGGGTAAAATACAATCAAAATAATACGCTTAAAAAAAAGGAAAAGAAATGTTCGATTTAAAAGATAAAGTTGTTTTAATAACCGGCGCAACGGGCGGAATCGGTGGTGCAATTGCGCACAAAATGAAACAGGCGGGGGCCAAAGTTGTTGTGTCGGGGCGTAATATCGCGAAATTGAATTCTGAATTTGATGATTCTTATGTGAAAATTCCGTGTGATTTGGCGGCCGAAGGCGCGGCGGTCGAATTGGTTATGGATACGATTGAAAAATGTGGTCGCATTGACGTGTTGGTGAACAATGCCGGAATTACCGCAGACACATTGCTGATGCGTATGACCGATGAACAATTCGATAATGTTATGAATACAAACCTGCGGTCTTGTTTCAAAATGTGCAGGGCCGCGATTATGCCGATGATGAAGCAACGGTTCGGTCGTATCATAAATATGGCGTCCATTATCGGTGTTATTGGTGGCGCGGGCCAGGCAAACTATGCGGCGTCTAAGGGTGGAATGATTGCAATGACAAAATCCATTGCGGCCGAAGTCGCATCGCGTGGAATCACTGCAAACGCAATTGCGCCGGGATTCATCAAAACACCAATGACCGATGTTTTGTCCGAAGAATTGAAAAAGAACTATCTTGCGCAAATTCCGGCTGGTCGATTTGGCGAACCAGACGACATTGCAAATGTGTGCGTGTTTTTGGCATCCGATGAAGCGTCATATATAAACGGCCAAACATTACACATCAACGGCGGACTTGGACGTTTTTAATGAAACAATTTGATGTCATTGTTATCGGTGGGGGACACGCCGGGGTCGAAGCGGCCGCGGCATCTGCACGCCGTGG
>JAGCET010000017.1 GCA_017650505.1 Alphaproteobacteria bacterium | reverse complement strand
ATTTTTGAATTTTGTGGTTGTGATATTAATGATTCACCTGTCCATTGAATCGACCGCAAATTATTAAATAATTTTAGCATATTTGGATTGCTTGTTATTCTTATATCTGGCGATATTTGTGCATATTTTTGAATCAATTTGTTTATATCCAGCCACGGAAGTTTCGCAATATCGTGATCAAACATGTAATCTGCACTCTCATATTTTGCCTCAGCAAAATCTATGACAGATAATGTATCCGTATCTTTATCATAAAATATATTGTTTGGGTTCATGTCGCCGTGCGAGAATACCAATGATGCGGTCATTTCTTGGTGTGATTTAAATAATTCGTATACCTGTGCTACAGTCTTATTGGCTTCTGTGGGCAAATATGACTTTATTTTTTCAATAACCTCTACAAAAGTCCCACCAAGTTGATAATCCAAATCATGGATAGGATTGCAATAATTTATATCATGCAAAAAATTAGAAAATTTTTTATATATCGACTCTTGTTGTTCCGATGACAAATCGACAAAAAATTCGGTGGTTATTGGGCTGCCAAGGGCGCGTTCTTCACGAACCGATGGTGTGTTGCCGTCTGAAATATTTATAACTTTTGGTATAAAATACCCACCCATTTTGTCTTTATATGCCAATAAATTTCCAACAACCATATTCGCATGTCGTTGCTTTCGCAACCATTCGGCAACATAAGATTGGTTCGTAGATACCGGTGTTTTTATTACATAATTCCCATCCGAAACAACGCGACTTTCGCGTGGGTTATTTGTGTTTATTTGGTGAGAATCACTTAACATGTCATTGATTGTATCATGATAATTAAAGGATTGCAATTTTTTTGGTATTTGATAATAATTCGAACATAAAGAAAGAGATTGAGTTATGCAAAAACCGGAACCATTTGTTAAACCTGATATGATTTTTTCGGTGTCTGATGCATCGGCATTGCTTAAAAATGTTGTGGAAACCGCCTTTCCCGTCATCAAAATTCGTGGTGAACTTTCGCAAATTACACGCGCGACATCGGGGCATATTTATATGACGATAAAAGATGCGTCGGCCGCAATGTCTGTAATTATTTGGCGCGGCACACCAATAAAATTTGCCTTGACCGATGGGCTAGAGGTTATTATTACCGGACGTTTAACGACATATCCTGCGCGCAGTAATTATCAAATTGTGGCAAGTGATATTGAAATGGCGGGTGTTGGTGCAATCCTTAAAATGTTAGAGGAACGAAAACAGAAATTGGCAGCCGAAGGATTGTTCGATGCCACGCGTAAGAAGCCATTGCCAAAATTACCTACGACAATTGGTGTTGTCACAAGTCCGACCGGTGCCGCATTCCAAGATATTCAAAACCGTTTGCGTGAACGATTCCCGGTGCGTGTTATTCTGTACCCCGCAACCGTTCAGGGGGCGACCGCCGCGGCCGATGTTGCCGCCGGGGTTGAATACTTTAATCGTGCCAAAAATGTTGATGTTATTATCGTGGCGCGCGGCGGTGGTGCGTTGGAAGACCTGTTGCCGTTTTCCGAAGAAATTGTCGTGCGTGCCGTCGCAAACAGTGAAATTCCGGTTATAACCGGTGTTGGGCATGAACCCGATTGGATGTTGGTTGATTTTGCCGCGGATTTTCGTGCTCCGACCCCAACTGGCGCAGCCGAGGCGGTTGTTCCAACAAAACTGTCGCTGATTCAAGATTTGGAAAATGTTGGCCATCGGTTATCTGTTGCTTTGACGGCGCGAATTCAAACAGTTAAACAAAAAATCCAAAATATAAATATAAAAAGCCCGCAACAAATGCTGATGGAACGGGCGCAAAGATTGGATGATATCGGGCGTACGATTGGTATTATAATAAATGCCAAGATGACCGATGCAAAACACAAAATGGAGTTTGTTGCCAAAATGCCCGACATTTTGGCCGGTAAAATGGAAAAGTTGACGCGCGGATTGGAATATGTTGGTGGTATGTTAGATTCGTTAAGTTATAAAAAGGTCTTGATGCGTGGCTACGCGATTGCGCGTGCGTCGGATGGCGCGATTATATCAAGTGCGACCACCGCCAATAAAATCGCATCGATTGAATTTTCAGACGGGGTTATAACTATTTAATCAATGTTTTTGCGGTGGCGATAGATTCGGGGGTGATTTTTGCACCGCTTATGATACGGGCGATTTCGTTTAATCTTTCATCACCGGTTATTTCGCGAACCGTGGTCGTGGTTGTCGTACCATTGCTGGATTTTTCAATCTTGAAATGTTTGTCGGCAAATCCTGCAACCTGGGCCGAGTGGGTGATAACCAATGCCTGGGCATCATGACTTAAACGATTTAACCGGTCGCCAACTGCACTGGCCGTGGCGCCACTGATTCCTGTATCAATTTCATCAAAAACAAACGTGTGCGATGATTCAGGACCGGCCAATACAACGCGCAGTGCCAACATTAAACGCGCCAATTCACCCCCAGATGCAGATTTATGCAATGGCGCAAATGGCATTCCGGGATTTGTTTTTATCATAAATGTTATGTCGTCGTGCCCCGTACTTGATGCCGAACATTCGTTAATTTCAACTATAAAATCCGCATTTGCTAATTTCAAATCGGGTAATTCTTGCAATATGCGCGTGCGTAAATCATTGGCCGCCGCACGGCGTAATTCGGTCAATTCATTGGCCAATTTATCATAAATTTTCTGGGCGTTTACGACCAATGTCTTTAAACGCTGCAATTCTTCATCTGAATTGTTTATTGTGTTCAGTTGCGATTCCATCTCGGTCAGTTTATTCGGCAAATCATCGGGGGCGACGTGGTGCTTGCGGGCGGCGGCACGAATGGCAAACAGGCGTTCTTCAATGGAATCAACCGTATCTGTATCTATTTCGGCCGGCACAATTTGCCCCATTACATTTGATACACTTTCTGCCGCGGTATACAATGCATCAATTTGTTCGCTGTATGGATTTGGGTCTGTTTTTATGCGTTCCAATATATGCGCCACGTTAAATATCTGGGCATCCAGTGTATCGCCCCCATGCCCCATGGCATTTATCGCATCGGTCAAAATTGCGGCATTCTTTTCGGCGTTTATTATGTTGGCGCGCTTGTCGGCCAATTCTTGTTCTTCGCCCGGTTTGACATCCAATGCGCGTAATTCGGCAATATTGTGTTCCAAGTATTCTTGTTCGGTGGCGTTACGTGCCAAGAAATCCTCTACATGTTGTAATTTGATTTTTGCATCGTTATATTCGTGATAGGCGTTGTTAACTTTGTTAAATAATGCGTTAAATTCACTGTTATTTCTTCTTGCAAAATTGTCCAGTGTAATACGGTGCATAGTTGGGTTTAACAAGGTGTGATTTGCAAATTGTCCGTGCACTTCTACCAAATTATCGCCAATCATTTTTAGTGTTTTTACCGATACCGGGGTGTCGTTTATCCAGGCGCGACTTTTTCCATCGCGACCAAGGGTTCGGCGTACAATGATTTCGGTATCGTATTCAATCCCATTGTCTTGTAGTGTTTTGATTGTGTCGGCATCCGCGGCGTCAAACTCTGCCGATACCGACGCCATGTCTGTGCCATTTCGTATTAAACCCGTATCAGAACGTGCCCCCAATGCCAAAGATAACGCGTCCAACAAAATGCTTTTTCCGGCGCCCGTTTCCCCGGTCAATACATTCAGACCCTGACCGAATTCCAAATTCAGTTTTTCAATAAGCACAATATTAGAAATATTCAAACTTCTTAACATGACAGTTACATCATATACTTTTATATTATATTTTCCAGTGTAAAATCACACAGCCACAGTATTTTACATTTTATTGTAAAATCACTATAAATTTGCTTTAATAGTTCGTAATATTCATTTAATTGTTCTGAATATTTTTTATAAAACAGTTTTTTGTCTGTATCTGTTTTATAATCCAAAACAACGATGGTTTTCGTGTCATCGTCTATATATAATCTATCAATTCTTCGACTTATAAATTTCCCGTGCACAAAGCCGGCAATCGGCACCTCGGTTTTGGATTTGGGGCCCATTAGTTTTACCAATTCTGGTATGTGCGCAATCTTTTCTGCAATTTCAACATTGCAATTTGGTGCATTGTGCGCATCAAAAAACAAATTTTGTAATTTTTTGTGAATGTCCCTGCCGTTTGCAACGGCGTAGTTTTGATTTGATTGCGATTGAATAAGTCTTTGCAGTTTATTGGTCATAATTTGAAATCCTTAATACATTATCTTTCTTTGATACTTTGTTGGACAGCACATTCCATAACATACTGTGCCAAGATAAATCCGGTGCGTTTTTGTTGGGCGTAAAACCATATATGTATAATTCGTCGCATGCGCGCGTCATTGCAACATATAACAATCTAAAACTTTCTTCGATATTTTTTTGCACTTGAATTTTGCGTAGCGCATCGAATTCGGGGCTGAATCCATCTGGCGAATGTGGTGTCCAAATCCATACGGGCCAACGGCAATTTGGTACAGTGTAAAAATTCGATGATTTTGGCATTGAAACGGTGTCTATCAAGAATACACATTTTGCCTGTAATCCTTTGCTGCCATGCACAGTCACTATACGTACACCATCCCCCGAATCCATATCGCGTTTAATTTCGGCACCGCCGGTAATAAACCATTTTATAAAACGTTTTAATCCACCCGGTTGAGTTCTTTCATACGCCAAACAAATTGTGATAAATTCTTCCAATGGATCTAAAATTTGATTCCCGAGTGCAGAAACCATTTTTTCGCGCATATTGTAATTGTCCAGCACATGGGTAAAGAACCCGTATGGGCCGGACGCCGCACAAACACTTATAAAATCGGTTAATATATTGTATATGTCTGGATAGATTGTTTTTATACATTCGTAAACCGTTTGATTGTTTTTCTTGCGTGTGGTGCAAATATCGTAAATTGCCTTTTCATTCAAACCGAACATTGGACTTTTAAGGACGCAACACAAACTAAAATCATCATCAGTTTTTATACAAAATCGCACCAAGTTCATAAGATCACGTATTACCGGAAAATTTGGCAGTATGACGCGGTCGCTGCCTGCGACAGGAATGTTGCGTTTTTTTAACTCGGTTGTCATTGGGTTTGCCATGGGGTTGCGTTGCTGAACCAGAATCATAATGTCGTGCGGGTTATATTTTTTGTTACTAATTAAGAATTCTATTTTGTTTGCGATATTGCGAATGTATTCTTTTCGTGCAACCGCCGTTTCATTGTCGCCCGGTGTGGTAAGTTCATAAATTTCTACGTTACCCGGGGCGTCCAGTCTAAAACACTTGTGCGGATTATTGATAAAACTGGTAAGCGATTTAACACGAGAATCATCAAAAAACATATCGACGGTCTTTAGAATTGGTTCGGTTGAACGAAAACTTTGTGTAAGGGGTACTTCGCGAATCTGGCGCACATTATTTTGTATATTCTTTGCAATTTCTTCACGGCTGCGAGCAAAGGCGTTCGGGTCTGTACCTTGGAATCCGTATATAGATTGTTTGGTGTCACCAACAACAAAAATCGAACGCGGCATGTCGTTTTTGTCACCGTCTGTAAAGAAATCACCTGTCAACATTTGTAAAATTTCCCATTGTAATGGCCCAGTATCTTGCGCTTCGTCAACCAAAATATGTGATAAAGACACGTCCATTTGCGACAATACCCATCCCATGTTTTCTGGGTTAGAAAACAACCTGTGTGTGTACAAAATCAAATCTTCGAAATCCAAAACATTATGTTGGCGCTTTATCTGTTTGTATGCGCGCGCAAATTCGGCCGCAAAATCAAATAGTGCCACCGTGTCATCAAAAATTTGTTTGTTTGTGTTGTATGAATTTATAAGAAATGCGCGCTGTTTTTCTTTTTCTAACCAATCATAATTTAGGCCGTTTTTTATAATTGTTCCGCTGTTGGTTAAATAGGCTGATTTATATGTTTCGAAATCTATTGTATTTTCAATATACTGTGTGGTTAGTTCGATAAGTTTTTGTAAAGTTTTACCGGCTCTTTTTTCATTTTTTGCAAACTCTATGATATTTTTCAATTCTTGCACCGGTTTGTCTGTATTTGTTTGTTTTTCTAAATTTAAATTTTTCTGTATCGTATCAATGAAATATTTGCGATAGTTATCAAAATCTGCCACTGCAAAAAAGTTCTTGTATTGTTGCTCGACATATCCCAACAAATCGTCTAATTTATATTCTGACACAACACTTGTTATATGAAAAAATGCGGCCGCAATTTTAGAATCGTTCAAATTTGAATTCACGACTTTTTCCAATGCTTCGCGCAACAGCACCCGTTGTGGCGCATCCGACACCAAAGACCAAGACGGCGAAATGCCGGCCTCGGTTGGAAAACGGTGCAAGACCTCTTCGCAAAATCCGTGAATCGTTTTTATTTTCAAAATGTCAGGATTATCGATATATTTGAAAAATATTTGACGTGCGTGTGCGATATCTTCATCGGTTGGTGATTTATTTATTGCAACCCCAACCAACATTTCGCACAATTCATCATCGCGTGCCATCGCCCAATCCTGCAACGCGGCCAAGATTCGATTGCGCATTTCACCGGCGGCGGCATTGGTATACGTTAAACACAAAATTCCGCCCGGGGTGTCGCCACTGCGAAATAAAATTCGCAATAATCGTTCGGTTAAAACACTGGTTTTGCCGGTGCCGGCGTTTGCCTGAACCCAAACGTTTTCCGTTGGTTCGACGGCCATTTCTTGTTCTGACGAAAGAGTATTCTTTTTTGTCATTTATGTTCTTGCTTTATTAAATAGATTTTAGTATAAATGCACGGAAAGTGCAAGGAACATCTTACTTAAAAAATGGGGGGTTAAGATGAATTGGGGAAATATTTTCGCTGTGTCGGGCTTGGTTATTGGCGTTTTGCTGTTTATTACACTGGTGTTCATGTTTTTTATATCGCGTCGGTCACAACGTGTTATGCAATCGGTTTTAGATATTATTACGTCTCCGGCCCGTGCGCAAATTGCCGATGCCACACGTGTATTAAACACAATAATGGCGGACGAAATCAAAAAAATTATCGGTATTTTCAAAACGATGCAGGAAACTTTACGCGGTCAAATTGCCACCGCCGAGGAGTTAAAAAATGAGTTGACCGTGAAAAACGAGGCTTTGGTTGCAAATGCAAATGACGCGGTTCAGCGTGTTGCCCGGATGACAGGCCGAATGGATAATACGGTATCGGGGTTGTGCAATATTGTAAATTCCGACAATTGGAATGATGTCACGAATGCAACCGACCGGTTCGCAGGAATTGTTGATCAGACGTTGACGCAAATCGCAACGACCACAAATGATTCCATGGATAAGATTGCCACAATAGACGAGAAAATAGAAAATTGGACCGCAACCAGCGATAAACTGCGTGCATCATTGCAGTCGATCATAGATTCTAATACAGACCAGTTTGATAAAATGATTGTAAAATCTGATGTGGTTCAGGAACATATTGTGGAACTTGGCAAATCGGTATCGGAAAGTTTTACAAACATCAAAGACGCCGCAACAAATTACGAAACGGTGTTAAAGAATTCTGGAAAATCTATGTCAGGGTATCTTGCGAAACTGGATTCTTTTGATAAACAGAGCAAGAAACAATTAAACAATCAAATGACAACATTAACCAACACGGCAAACCTGTTGGGGGCCCAGGTTATGTTGACGGAATCTTCGGTTGAAAAGCAAATTCGTAAATTGACCGATGCAGTCGAGGCGGTATTAAACAGTGCAACCGAGACGGAAAGTTCTGTCCGTGGTGTTTCGAATGAATTGGCCGGGCTGACCAATCATTTTGAATCAGAAATCCGTGAATTTGCAACCGACGTTGTGTCCGAATTGAAAACGGTATCTGGGGTTGCGAATGCAACATTGAACGATACCAAGACCGCCGCGAATGCGTTTTCTGATTCCGTAAAAACAATGGCGACGGGGGTGCGTGAAACGTTGATGGAAATGAATACGGCGCATACACAATTATCCGGTCAATCCGAAGGGCTGATCAAGATGTCTGTGGATACCACGGCGCAATTAAAACCATTATCCGAACTTATTGAAAAGTATTATAATGCCCTGCCCGATTTGGCGAAAACTTCGGGTGATGCGGGCGCGGCACTTATTAAGATTGTGTCCGAATTGGATGAAAAAATTGCAAATATTCGTGCAACCGTGGCCGATTCAACAAAAAGCGTTTCTGAATCGGCGGGCAAATTAGAAGATTTGGCTGGTCAGTCGCGCCAGCAAATGATAGATTTGATGTCTGATTATGCCAAGGCGGTTGAAACGATGCAGACATTGAACAAACAAATGGCGGTTGCGCGTGCCGCCGCACCAATGGATGCAATTGGTGTAGTGCCGTCCGCCGCCCCCGCCCCACGAGCCAGCAGTCGTGATTTTATCAAACAATCTACGCGTGAATTCGACAAAATGTATGAACAAACCTTGGATTTGACCCGCGCGATGGGTGGCGACATTCCCGATGTTGTGTGGAAAAAATATCATGATGGAGATAAAACCATTTTCGCAAAATGGATGGTCAAAATGGTTCGTGCAACCACCAAGAAGCAAATTCGCGAATTATTCAAATCTGATTCCGTATTCCGGTCCCAGGCAACCCAGTTTGTACGTAGTTTTGATAAAATCTTGGTGGCGGCGAAACAGACCGATACCCCCGATAAATTGGCGGCGGCATTGGCCAAGACGGATTTAGGCATTATATATTCTGCATTGGTTGCGGTTGTGGAATAGAAAAAACTGTTGACCAACAAATATCAATTTTGATAAGATTTATTTGAACCGAAAGGGATTTCGGTTCGGGGCTGTGACAAGCCCAGCATTCTCGGTGCAAGGCATCGTAATCTGTGATGATTTCCGAATGTTTTCGCGCCGCAAATCTGTACCCCGTTCGTCGGGGTGCCGTTGGAGTATATATAAAGGCCATCGGAATCATTAGAATGCTGATTTGTCAACGCCCCGACCTGTCGAGATTCGACGGCGGTTTTGTTTTAGTGGTAGTGGTTAGTGAAAAGTGGAAAGGAAAATGAAAGGGATAAATGGGATTATTGCAGAGAGTAAGTTCCCCTCTATCGGGCCCCGCAAAAATGTGGAACATTTTTGTGGGTGATTTACAGAGAGGTGGCGGGTATCGGGTCCCACAAAATTTGGAAAAGTTTGTGGGTGATGTTGACCCGCCGGTGTGTGGTTAGATAAAAAGCATATTACCCCCACCTCCCCCTTCGGGTACTCCTCCGTGGGAGGAGAACTTGCTCTCTGGAATTAAACAAAACAAAAAAAGGAGAAAAAATGAAAAAAATAATATTTGCAATTTGTGTGTTATGTGCGGGTGCGGCATTTGCGGAAAATGAAGAATCGATTACATCGCGCGAATATGTTGATGCGGGATTAGCATCTGTACAATCGACCCTTACCACAACCGGCACTGGCGCGATGACGTTTGATTCGTCCGAAACCGATGGGATTGGTCAAAAGCCGATTTATAATCCGTCTGGCGATTATGCCACACAACAAGACGCATTGGTAACGGCATCGACCGCCGATGCCGCCGTGCAAAACGCAATCGCCGCAGAGTTTGTCTGTATTGCATGGAAAAATGACGACCCGAATGATGAATGCTTGCTGGTGCAGATTAAAAATCGTACCAATCCAACAAAAAATTTGTTTGATGTAAGTCAAGTTCCATCTTATCAGAACACTACAGATACAAGAAAAGCTATAAATAATGGTGATGGGTCTATTACTGTTACGGATATGATTGGCAATACCGCCATAAGTTCTAAAAAGAAATTATCAGAATTGGCCCCAGGGTTGGTTCTGGGAAACACTTATAAATTAACATTTAAAAAAACTGGGTGTGTTGGATATAATTATATTTTTATGGGTAGCCCTGAAAGAACCACTTGGAATAACGGTGCAAATAGGACAATAACCCAAAACATGTTGGATTCACCGGTTTCTTTCTATGCGTGTTATAATGGTGTCACGCCGTCGACCGCAACAATCTATGATATCCAAATCGAAGAGGGTACCGTTGCTACGCCATACGTGCCGTACGGGAATACTTACTTGCCCACTGGGAACTAGGAACTAATCACTAACCGCTAAAATTTATTCCTATGGTCTTGAAATCTATATGGGGCTAACTATATTTGTGGCATACAAAGACAAAATATAGGAGTCAAAAAATGGGAAAAGTATTAGGTATCGATTTGGGGACAACAAATTCCGCCATGGCTTTTATGGACGGAAATGATCCGAAAATCATTGAAAATGCCGAGGGCGCACGCACCACGCCGTCTGTGGTTGCAATTACGTCCAATGGCGAACAGTTGGTTGGTATTACCGCCAAGAACCAGGCGGTCACCAATCCAGAAAACACTATTTATGAAATCAAACGTTTGATGGGCCTGCGCTTTGACAGCCCGGCCGTCAAAGAAATTATGGCCCGCGTTCCATATAAAATCGTTGCGGGTGATAATGGCGACGCGTGGGTCGAAATAGATGGTAAAAAATATGCCCCGTCCCAGGTTTCTGCGATGATTTTGGCAAAATTAAAGAAAGATGCCGAAAATTATCTGGGCGAAACAGTAACCGATGCGGTTATTACTGTGCCGGCGTATTTTAACGATTCTCAACGCCAGGCAACAAAAGATGCCGGCCGTATTGCGGGCTTAAATGTTTTGCGTATTGTAAATGAACCAACCGCGGCCGCGTTGGCGTATGGTTTGGACAAAGATAAAGATGGCACGATTGTCGTATACGACCTTGGGGGTGGAACGTTCGATGTGTCGGTATTGGAAATTGTTGATGGTGTATTCGAGGTTAAATCCACAAATGGTGATACGGCACTTGGTGGGTCAGACTTTGATGCGCGCGTGTTAAAATACCTGATTGAAGAATTTAAATCGCAAACAGGTATCGATTTGTCGAATGATAAATTGGCACTGCAACGTTTGAAAGAGGCTGCAGAAAAGGCAAAAATCGAACTGTCGTCGAAAATGTCAACGGATATCAACCTGCCGTTCTTGACGGCGGATGCATCTGGCCCGAAACATTTCAATACGACGCTTACGCGTGCAAAATTGGAATCTTTAGTCGATGATTTGATTGAACGCACCATTGAACCGTGCCGCAAAGCATTAAAAGATGCGGGAATTGAAAAATCGCAAATAAACGAAGTGATTTTGGTTGGTGGTCAAACCCGTATGCCAAAGGTTGTGGAAACGGTCAAAGAATTCTTTGGTCGCGAACCGCACAAAGGCGTGAACCCGGACGAGGTTGTTGCAATGGGTGCCGCGATTCAGGGCGGTGTATTAAAGGGCGATGTCAAAGACGTATTGCTGTTGGATGTGACACCGTTGTCATTGGGTATTGAAACATTGGGCGGTGTGTTTACACGTCTGATTGACCGCAACACCACAATTCCGACAAAAAAGTCCCAGGTGTTTTCAACCGCCGAAGACAACCAATCGGCCGTGACCATCCGCGTATTCCAAGGCGAACGCGATATGGCCGCAGACAACAAATTGCTGGGTCAGTTTAATCTGGAAGGTATCGCCCCTGCCCCGCGTGGAATGCCACAAATAGAAGTGTCTTTTGATATTGACGCGAATGGCATTGTGCATGTTTCTGCGCGCGATAAAGGCACCGGCAAAGAACAGGCGATTTCGATTAAATCTGATGGTGGACTTTCCGAAGAAGAAATCAAGCGTATGGTTGATGAAGCCGCCGCAAATGCGGATGCCGATAAAAAGAAACGCGAATTGGCCGAAGCAAAAAACATGGCGGAAACCGCGATAAATTCTATTGAAAAATCACTGAAAGAATACGGTGACAAGATTTCGGCGGATGAACGGGACGCCATTGAAAATGCCAAGAAAGAATTGGCGGATGAATTGGCGAAATCTGATGCGACGGCTGAAAGCTTGAAGTCAAAAACCGATGCTTTGACCGAAAAAGCAATGAAACTTGGCGAGGCCATATATAAGGCCCAGCAAGAAGCACAAAATGCCGCAGGTGCGAATTCGGATTCTTCGGAAAATAGATCCGATGGTACGCGCGATGCAGATTTTTCGGAAAAGAAGTAATTTTGTTGCAAAAATGGTCATTAGAAAAACGGCGCAACGCGCCGTTTTCTTTTTTTGTTGGGTTTTGGAATTAGCCGCGTTGCAATAGGCTTAACATAAAACCGTCCAAATCGCCATCCAAAACGGCATCTGAATCGGTGGATTCGAATCCAGTGCGAACGTCTTTGACCAAACGATATGGGTACAGGACATAGTTTCTAATCTGGCTGCCCCATTCGATCTTTTTCTGGGCGGCCTTGGCAGCGTCTTCTTCGGCGGCACGTTTTTCCATTTCCAGTTCATACAATCGCGACCGCAAGATTTTCATTGCCATATCTTTATTTTGAAACTGGCTGCGTTCATTTTGACATGTGACAACAATACCCGTCGGAATATGGGTAATACGCACGGCACTGTCGGTCTTGTTTACGTGTTGTCCGCCCGCCCCCGAAGAACGATATGTGTCAATCCGTAAATCTTTCTCGTTTATATCTATTTGTATAGAATCATCAACGTCGGGCCACACGTCCACGGATGCAAAACTGGTTTGGCGTTTGCCGTTCGCGTTAAATGGCGAAATTCGCACCAAACGATGCACACCGATTTCATTTCGCAACCAACCATAGGCGCGTTCGCCGATAATGCGCATGGTCATGCTTTTTATTCCGGCCGTGTCGCCGGCGTGTTCTTCGACAATTTCAACCGTAAATCCGTGTCGTTCGGCCCACCGATTGTACATACGTTGCAACATTTGCGCCCAATCTTGGGCTTCGGTCCCGCCGGCGCCGGCCTGGATAAACAAAAACGCATTATTATTATCGGCCGGATTGTTAAACAGTGTTATATACTTTGCCCGCCTTACGCGTTCCGATAATTCAGAAATTCCGTTCAAAACGTCCGCGTCTTCGGGTGCAATTTGAAACAATTCGGAAAAATTATCATAATCGGCCGCCATGGATTCATATTCGTTAAGTTCGCGTTCCAATGCAGATTTCTTTTGCAATATTGCACGCGCCGCGTCCGGGTCATTCCACAGGTCCGGATTTTGTGATTCCGTGGTCAGTTTTTCAATCTGATTCCGCAAATCGTCGGGGTCAAAGAAACCCCCGAATAGCAATCAGGTTATCATTTATTTCGCGCAAGATTTCATTCGCCATAATCATAATTTACATATTACCAATAAATTTTACTAAATCAACAATAAATCAGATTGCCTTTTGATTTCTAATATGATAAAATAGTGTTAAATGTAAGAGGGTTTCCAATGAAATTATTCAATATATTTGGTGTTATTTGTGCATCCTTGGCTGCGTCGGGCGCGTATGCGGTGTCGGCCGGGTCGGTCACGGCAAACACGACGGGGGCGGCGCGTGGCATAACGACAACCACGCCGATTTCAAATGCGAATACACTGCGTGGGAACCAAGGTTTGGTGAATGCATACAAAACGAACCAGCGGAATAATTATTATATGGTGAATGTGCCGGATGTTGATACCGCATGCCGGACCAAGATAAATAAATGTCTGAGTGATTATTGTGGCGATATAACCGTCGTCCCGGGCCAGGTGACAAACCGCTGTGCCCAGCAATTTGTGACCGAAAGCGAATTGTATAATTACGTATTGCTGTGTTTGCGAAATGATACGACGATGTTATTGCCGAATTATGCGGCTGGGTCCAAGGCCGGCATTGGCGGGGTGAATACGGCGGCGCACCTGTGCCCAAGTTATGTACAACAGGAAATAATGGCGTGGTTGTCCATGGCGAATATGGCGGACGACTTGGCAAAGACTCATTCGCCACAATGTCTGCAACGGCGCCAAGAATTAGAGGCGGCATTGTCGTGCCATTCAATCGCATTGGCATACGGAAATGAAACGTCCAGCATGTTGATGAGCCAGCTAAATGATTTCTGTGGCGCGGGTGTTACGGGCGGTTCCGCCGAAATGGTTTCCCGATTCGCAAATGCGGGTAATGTTGGTGCGAACATTTGGGGTTGGGCCGAAAAGATTGTAAGTTTGGATTTGAATAAAAAGGCGTCTGATTGGGAAACGGCGGTTGATGCGGTTTTGGCGTCATATACAAACCGTATGAATTTGGCGTGTGGTGAGGACATGCAGTTAAATACCGTTCAACGCACCGAAACAACGGGTGCGTCCGCACTGCAAACCGCGGCGGCGATTGCCACGGGTGTTGCGTTCCCGGCGGCACAAAAAAAAACCAGTGATACTCCCCTAACCGACTTGTATTTCGAAGTGAGTTCCCGTTCGGAAATATACGATGCCGCGACTGCGAACCAGGTTGTTCAGGCCGGTTTGACCAATTCAGTATTGACGCAGAATGCATTTTTATCGTCGGCCCAGATGGATGATATGCAACGTGCGTATAAAAATGGCACGAAAGTGTTTATAATTCGCGACAGTTCGCGTTGCTATACAATTCCGGTGGACAATTTGACGTCGTCTGAAAGTTCCATGATTGCACAACAATTTTCAACATGTGTATATAAGTAGAGTGTAAGTGTTTAGTGAAATGGCGCATCGCGCCGTTTTTGATTAAGGTTTTTTTGCAATCAGCATGTTATCTTGGGTGCCGGTAATTCGAACGTCGCAAATTGTTCGTTCACGGATTATGGCGTCCGTAATTTTTACCGGAATATCGTCTGGTGTGCGGCCAATGTTACCCGATTCAACCAAGACCGATGTTGTTTTTCCAACCTGGTTTGCCATAAATTCGCGCATATTTTCCGCCGCCGCATCGGTTATGATTTTAACACGCTGTTTCGAAATGTTGCGCGGAACCTGGTTCGGCATGGTCGCCGCAACCGTACCGGGGCGCGGGGAATACGGAAACGCATGAATATGTATCGGTCGCAATTCACGCACCAATGCCAATGTTTCTTTGAACAATTCCGCCGTTTCTCCCGGAAATCCACAGATTATATCCCACCCAAAACTAACATGCTCGGATGCAAAGTGTACTAAATCGCGCACTGTGTTCGCCGTATGGCGTCGGCGCATTGCCGATAAAATTGCGTCTGAACCCGATTGCATAGAAAGGTGCAGGTGCGGCATAAATCGGGGCTCGGTTTGCATCATTTTGATAATATCACGAATCGTTGGTACCGCCGGGTCCACCGAAGACAGGCGCAGTCGCCTTAAATCCGGCACGTCCACCAACAATTGCCGGCACAAATCCGCTAATAAAAATGGTCGGCCGTCATAAACCTTTATATACGATGCCGCATCAACCCCGGTCAGGATTACTTCACCAAATCCCGCCGAAGTGGCAGCACGCACATCCGCCAAAATGTCGTTATATTCAAACGATATGGCCGGTCCGCGCAACAGGCGCGTCACACAATAGGTGCAATCATGGTTGCATCCGTTTTGAATTTGAACAAATGCCTTGGACATATTCATATCGGAATCTGCATTATGCACCGTGACCGGGCCGCCGGTGCCGTTTGCACCCAAATATGCCGCGATATTCATCTTGTTCGCATTCGAAATGACGCGCACGCCCGGAATTTTTTCAAATAATTCCGGATTTCGCGTTGCGCCACAGCCCGTCACAAAAATACTTACCCCCGGATTTTCACGCGAAATGCGCCGAACCGTTTGGGCGCATTGGCGTTCGGCCTCGGCCGTGACGGAACAAGTATTTACCACAACACCGTAAATGCCGCGGGAAATCAGCATCTTTTTTATCTTTTCGCATTCCACCGTATTCAATCGGCATCCGAAAGATAATGTTTTTATATCATTTTTATTATTTTCTTCTTGCATTTTTGCCATCCATGGGGCATTATAGCGAGACGAAAAGATATTTCAACAAAGGATTTATTATGGCACGTACAACAAATTCTGACACTTTGCCTTTCGTAGAAAGCAGATATGAACTGGGGATGTTGGCATCTCAACGGGTTCGCGACCTGAATGGTGGCGCCACGCCGGTTGTTGACCGCCGAAATGATAAACCAACGGTTATCGCGTTGCGTGAAATTGCAAGTGGAAAATTGGATATTCCTGCAATTCGCCACGAATTTGTGCAGACCTATAAAGAAAGTCCAATTGCCGAAAATGATGAAGATTTGTTGGAAATTAAAAGCGCCGATCCGACCCTGCGCGAGATTGACGCAGAATTGGAAGAAACCTTGATGGATGATTCGCCGATGGATGCGTCAGAATTGGTCGCAGAAGATACTGTTGGCGATGACGACGCGGACGAAGCGGAAGAATAATCTGAAAATTCGGAGATGTCGCATAGTTGGTCTAGTGCGCCACATTGGAAATGTGGTATACGGGCAACCGTATCAAGGGTTCGAATCCCTTCATCTCCGCCAGTATTCTGGCATACATGCCGGTACAGATAAAAAGCCCGCGGTTCCGCGTGGGATTTTTCATGCGTTGACTCTGGCATGGCCAAAAATGGCCCCTTTTTACACCATAATACTCTGCTTTTTATACCCCCCCATTTTCCAATAGTCAATGGTATAAAAAATATTGTCCCTTTGGTTTATATATGATATTATTTAAGAGTGATGTAAGCGGTAAGGTAAAATATGCAGAATAATACCATTGAAATTTTTGGAAAATCTTTTCCTTTATATAAAAATCCAAATGGCACATATGATGAGAATTGTGTAGCATTTAAAGATTGGTTGCCTTGGTTTTTTATAAACCAAGAACATTTTAGCTCCCAAGAATATTATTCAGAGTTAATAAAATATTTCCCACAATTTAAACGGAAATGGTACGATTTTAGAGCATTGCCTTCGGAACAAGATATTGAGAATTACATTATTTCGAATTTAGGTTATGCTGCGCTAGATGGTGCGAATAGTGTTCCTTTGGTTGAAAAGAAATACGGTATTAAAATTGGTGGTGATTATAAATATCCAAACGGTATGACAGATATAGAATACCATGCATATTCATTCAATATTAGAGGTTTTTCACATGTTTGGTATAAAGAAATAAATACTGAACAGGATGCATACATGTATATATGGCAATGTATGCACTATTCAAAAGATGAAGAAATATCTGTTTTGCAATCGTTGGTTCAAGAATTGATTGAATTAAATCCGCAATTAAAAACAATACGATTTAATAAAGATAGCCGTAGGGATTTAATGAGGTTACAAGCCGGGGTTATGTATAATTTTCCAATGGCTGATATTCAAATGTTTCTTGACGGGATTGAAAAAGATTACCCTAAAAAAATGTGCGAAAAAATGCGATCTGTTGGTTTAAATCCGCGTGACTTTGAGTGGGTGTTGTCTTTTGATACAATTCAAGACATTGCACAAAAAATAGGAAAAACAGATGTAAATTCATTTTCTGGGATTGAATATACAAAACATGTGGCACAACAAGATAATAACATCAAACCAAATTCTTTCAAACGTGCTACAAATGCTCTATTAAAAAAGATTTTCCCAGAATTTAAACAATATAAACGAATACAAAAAGACGATAGATAAAAAATAAATAACCTGTATTTGCGTATTTAAGTACGGGAAAGTTTGCAACAGAATACTGGCCCGCCACGAAAATCAAACGCCCGTTTGGGTGTTTCGTTGTCGAATATGAAAAATCCCCGAATTCGGGGATTTTGAAATTCAATATTGAATTTAGTTTAATGACGACGGCCACCACCAAAATTGCCACGTGGCATGGCGGTTGTTGCGCGGCGCGACAGATAACGTGCACCAATCAGCGCCAACCATTCAATGGACAACAATCCCAAAAATGCGAATTTACCCATCTCTAATGGAATATAGGCCAAGATATATACCAATTGTGCGATAAATGAAATATAGAGTATTCCAAACACACCACTGAAAAATATTTTTTTGATTTTTCCTAACATTTTTTCCTACCTTTTTTCTTGTTAAAGTTTTCTTTACCGGGTTTCTGGTGCCAGGCACCCGGCGGCCCCGCAAAAAGCTAAACAGACAAAGTCAACAATTGCCGACAGTGTCCAAACCTAGTATTAGGCAGCCATTGCAAGCGGAACGTAGTTATTATCGTTCGCATTCATTTTTTTATTGGTCTTTAACGACACCACGTCGGATTCAGCCATTTGCCTTTATTACGTCTGTCGAAACTAATACACCCCCATAATTTTTATTGGTGGAGGTGCCGGGTACCGCCCCCGGGTCCAAAACGCCTATTCCGCAACGGGTTCAGAATCATCGCCACTTTCGTGACAGGGCGATTATAATCTTTTATACTGGAAATTGCAAGTTTTTAAGTTATAATGGTACCTATGAAATTCTTGGACAAAGCGAAAATTTTTATCAAGGCGGGCGATGGCGGCAACGGTGCTGCCACATTTCGCCGCGAAAAATACATCGAATTTGGCGGTCCCAATGGTGGTGACGGTGGCCGCGGTGGTGACGTTGTTTTTCGTGCGGTTCCGAATGTAAATACTCTTATTGACTATCGTTATAAAATGCATTTTACGGCCCAGCGGGGCGAAAACGGTATGGGTAAAATGCGCACGGGTGCATCGGGTGAAACACTTGTATTGCCGGTGCCGACGGGAACCGTGATTTTATCCGAAAATGAAGAAATTGAATATGCCGACCTTAATACCGATGGTATGGAATATTTGGCCGCACGTGGTGGAAACGGCGGTTGGGGAAATTTGCACTTTAAAAGTCCGACAAATCGCGCCCCGCGTCAGGCGAACGACGGTTTGCCGGGCGAAGAACGGACGGTTGTCTTGCGCCTTAAACTGATTGCAGATATTGGACTTGTTGGGTTCCCAAACGCGGGTAAATCTACATTATTGTCGGCGGTGACGTCCGCGCGTCCAAAGATTGCGAATTATCCATTCACAACACTAAACCCGCAATTGGGGGTTATGTACGCGCATAATCGTGAATTTGTTATGGTTGATTTGCCGGGATTGATTGAAGGCGCGCACACCGGTGTCGGCCTTGGCGATCGTTTTTTGGGGCATGCGGAAAGAACCAAGATGATTTTGCATGTAATTGATGGAACCGAACCCGATTGGGGGGCGCGATATGCGGCAATTCGTACCGAGATGGACAGTTATGGCGGCGGCTTGCTGACCAAGCCAGAGATGGTTGTTATAAATAAAATAGACGCAATCGAACCAAATGTGCTGGCGGAAAGAATGACCGCGTTCAAGAAGTCTTTTGGTCGGAAAAAGAAACCGCAAATTTTAACAATCAGCGCGGCGGGACGCACAGGAGTAGAGAAGTTGATAAGTGCAATAGAAAAACTATTCCTGGGGGTTGAAGATGCCAACCAAAGGTAATAAGCAGCGTGATGTAAAAATGTCGTTGATCGAACTGCAACAGGCGCTACAGTATGGGCTATCATTGGAAGAAGCTAAATTAGCGAAACAGCTGGATACCGCACCAGAAAAAATAGCACACGCAAAGTCGACAAGTTTATATAAAACAATACAGAAAAAATTAAAAGAACGTAAGTTTGTTGCCAATTGGTCGTATATGATGCTTATGGCACTGAAGGCCAAAAAATATTCCGGCGGCCCAGATGATAAAATTACAAATCCTCTTGCCATAAGTGACCAATGCGGTAAACCATTGTACACGAATATCGAAGAAAAACGTGCTGCATTTGAATGGGCCGTTGATTATGAAAATGCAAATGCTTGGATTGGTGGCATCCCTATACCATTGGGATCACCGGGGGCCGAGTTAAATGATGTTGAATATACAGGACTGTGGCGAGTCCAGAATAAGGAACAGTATAATACGATTAGTATTCAAGAGAAAGATTTTGTCTTGCTGGACAGGTTGAACCGCACAGAACACACGAATTTCGAATATTATTCGGCGGCATATGTTGGTTGGACCGGGTACGGGCGTTCATGTGATAACGAACCGGGATATATTATTGGAAAATATGAAACTGGGCGTGGCACGTTTTATGCGTATGGTTGCCAATGGGCGGATGGTCCCCAAAAGGCATTGGCAACGGCACGTGCACATCTTGCCGGGCAAGTATATTTGACATACAAAGATTTAATAATTGCCGATACAATCCGTGCATCCAAGAAGGTGGTGGCGCAATCCGGAAAAACAGAGCAGAAAAAATTATTTCAAAACAAATATGAAGTCGTTTCTGTCCAGGTCCAAGATACCCTGCAAAATTCCCAACAAGCCCAAGAATCCGACAGACAATTCGTTTTACTAAACAAATTAGACCGTACAGAAAATACAAATTTTGAATATTACGTGGCGGCACGTATTGATTCGGATGGACGTTATAGCAGCCTGGACCCAGATTATATAGTTGCAAAATGTAAAACTGGGCGTGGTACATTTTATGCATACGGGTGTCAATTAACAGATGGAAAAACCGAGGCATTGGCAACGGCACGCGCCCACCTTGCGGTTCGCGTATATGATGCCTATCAAGATATGATAGAGGCCGAAAGCCGCAGAGTATTAGATAACCAAAAATAATTATTTTGCTTTTTGTATTTGCACCTGTTATTATTGTGCCATATTTAACCCAAGGAGAAAAATATGACCGTATCATTAAAAGGTACACAAACCGAAAAAAATCTGCTTATTGCGTTTGCCGGCGAATCCCAGGCGCGAAATCGTTATTCTTTCTTTGCGTCCAAGGCCAAAGATGAAGGTTTTCAGGCGATTGGCAAAATCTTTCTTGAGACTGCCGAGCAAGAACGCGAACACGCATCACGTCTGTTCAAATTCATGGAAGGTGGCGGATTGGAAATAACCGCGACTTTTCCGGCGGGCAAAATTGGCACAACACTGGAAAATCTTCGGGCGGCGGCGTACGGCGAACACGAAGAAAACACCGATATGTATCCGCGCTTTGCGCAAATTGCGGCCGAAGAGGGATTTACGGCGATTGCAGATATTTTAAAGAATATCGGCTTGGCGGAACGTTATCACGAATCACGTTTCCGCGCACTGATAGACGCAATTGAAAATGGCACATTGTTCAAACAGGATAAAATTGTTATGTGGCGTTGCACAAATTGCGGTATGTGGCACATTGGGACCGAGGCACCGACTGTTTGCCCGGCGTGCCTGCACCCCCAGGGATATTTTATCAGCGAAGGCACAATTTCACGCTGTGATACGAACGAAGGTTTCTGTGAATACGCGAAAATTGACTAATAACATAACAAAGTAAAAAACGGCGCGAAGTGTGCCGTTTCTTAATATGATAGTTCAAAATTTTTTAATCGCATCGCGTGGAGGTTTGCGCGACGACGTACAGTTTCTGATAAAAATTCCGGATTGACCGTGTCCAGAATCCTTTGTGCCTCGTCTGTGTGTTTTTTCAAATATCCCAACAATACGGCCTCGGCAATTATTTTATCTTGGACAGAACCGGGGTTCGCAATAAAATAATCACAAATTCCTGGATTTTTGCGCGACATGTATTTAACCAAAATAGAATCCAATTTTTCAAATTTCTTGTCGGCATCACTGCGCTTGGGTATAACACAGTTGCCAGATTTATACTCATTCATTTTACCATACACTTGTTTAACATGTTGCCGGGCATCCCGTACGACATTACAAAGTATTGGCAACTCCCGTACATTAACTATAACCGCCCGCCCAATTAAAAACGGTGGCAGTGGATTTCTGCGTTTAAAATCGCGCCATTCTTGATTTTCTTGGTGTGCCGAAAACTCAATTTCACTACTCATGTTTTACTCCTTGTTCTAATTCGTTTAAAATTTTATCCAGTTTTTGCAGGGAACTGTTCTGGCAACCACGGCCACGCCAAGACAAAATCTCGCGTCCATCTTTCTGGTCTGTTATGGACAGGCTGAATCGCCACCACCAAACACCATTAAACATACACCACCAAGGCATAAATATTTCACTGCGTTCATCAACATGCACAACGTATCGTACATCACCGGGTAATTCCAGGGATTCTTTTTCGTCTTCTGTGCCATATGTTTTGCGCAGTTTGCCAATGCGAACATCATACCCACGTTTTTCCAATGCTTCCTTGACGGCGCGTTTCATTGCATAGCCACCGTGCTTTGCGTGAACAATGGAATGTGGTTCCATTGTGCCCGGTTTCATATATACACTGTTGCATGCGGCAAGTAAAAACAGTGAAAATACAAATAGAAACTTCTTCATACGCTGATAATAAAGGATGCAAACCCATAAATCAAGTTGAAATATGTTGATTTTTTAGTGTAAACATATATAATGTTTGCGTTGCACCCATAGCACAACTGGATAATGCGCTGCCCTCCGAAGGCAGAGATTGTGGGTTCGAATCCCGCTGGGTGCGCCATTTGTTTTATAAATGGTCCAATAAAGAAAGATTTGTATACAAAGTATAAATGCTACACTTGAAAATCTATAAATTTTAGTCTATATTTATTCCTGCTATGAAAGAATTTATTTTACCTTGTCGTGATTTAGTTGTGCACCCTGATATGACGGTGCCAATCTATGTGGATAATCCAACGTCTATTTCGTGTGTTGATATTGCCGCGGGGGCGCGGGGGCACATCGTTTTGGCACCGCAACACAGTATGGCATACCCGTCCACGCCCGAAGATTTATACGAATATGGTACAATCGGCGATATTGCCCAGGTTTTGCATATGCCAGACGGCACAATTCATACAATTATTCGCACGACAAATGTTGTTAAATTGGATGACATATCGGTAAATGATGGGGTGTTTTCGGCCCAAATTACCGAAATTCCGATGGGTGATGATATCGCAGAAGAACGCACAATTCGTATGCGTGAAAAGATTTTTGAAACCGTTCAGGCTATGTCATTATTCCGCAAGGTTAAAATTGATAAACTGCGCAGTGTAATCCAGAATTATCCCCTGCCCGCGTTTATTGATTCTATATCACAAACCATGGGAATAGATCTTGATACTGTTGTAAAAATCTTGGTGACACCTTTGTGGTACGACAAATTAGTATTGTTGTTCGAGCAAGTTCGTATGGCATATGAAACAGCCAAGGTTGAAGATTCTATTAACCGTCGTATTAGTGCACAAATGGAACAAGGCCGGCGCGAGGCGATATTACAGGAAAAAATGCGCGCCATACAAAAAGAAATGGGCGAAGACGATGGCGAGGCCGATACGGTGAATATGCGCAAAAAAATTGAAAAGTCTGCTATGCCCGACGATGTCAAAGAAAAAGCTATCACAGAATGGAAACGTATGCGTAATATGTCACCAATGTCTAATGAAGGTGGATTGATTAAAACATATTTGGAAGAATTGTTGGCAATGCCGTGGGGCAAATCCGAGCAGTCAGATATAGATTTGAATGTCGCACGCAAAACATTGGACAGCGAACATTCTGGAATGCGTGGGGTCAAAGAACGCATACTGGAACACATTGCCGTTATGAAGAAAACGGGTTCTGCACGTGGTGGAATTTTATGTTTTGTTGGCGCGCCGGGCGTGGGCAAGACGTCTTTGTGCAAATCTATTGCGACCGCGTTGGGTCGAAAATATCACCGCATATCACTTGGTGGGGTTTCGGATGAAGCGCACTTTCGCGGTCATCGCAAGACATATATCGGGTCGCAACCGGGCCGGATTATGGACGCGTTAAAACGTACCAAGGTGAATAATCCCGTAATTGTATTGGATGAAATAGATAAAATGGGACGTGATTGGCGCGGCGACCCGGAATCTGCATTATTAGAGGTTTTGGATCCAGAGCAGAACAAGGCATTTCGTGATCATTATCTTGAGGTTGACTTTGACCTGTCTAATGTAATGTTTATTGCAACCGCGAACAGTTTGAATTTATCGGGCGCGCTGAAAGACCGTATGGAAATAATTGAAATTCCGGGATACAGTGAAGATGAAAAGGTGCAAATAGCACGCGAACACTTGATTGCGCGTGCGGCAATGGACACCGGTTGGAATCCGGATAATATAGACATCAAAGATGATGCAATCCGTCATATTATTCGAAAATATACCGCAGAATCGGGGGTGCGCCAATTACAACGCGAATTGACCGCGGTTCTGCGTCGGACTTTGTTGGAAAATAATGGTGAAGATGCGCCGACGGAATTTACGATTGAAAAAATTGATGGTTTATTATCGTTGCGACAATCCGCCGGATTTTCAAAACGCATCGGGTTCGGGGTTAGTATATAGGGAGATAAAATCAATGAAATTGGTAGAATTAAAGACTGCGATAAATGACATACGACAGGCCGTCAAAATCTGTCAGACTATAAATGATTTACACCACAATGCAAATATGACCCCAGATTATGAATACTCTGACAATAAATATCATTTGCATGTCACACAGCATGTCACAACAGATTTTTCTAATGTAACAGAGACGATGACGAAAAATGAAAAAGATGTAATAGTTGCACAAAAGTTTCGTAATGCTGATAATCTTATCGTCTATCAAACAACAATAAAAGACTCGTTCCAATCGCTGGCACACGGATTATATAAAACAGAATATTCTGGATTACCCGCATTTCTTATATATCGCAGATTAAAAAAAGAATATACCAAACAGCAACAGGAACTGCAAAAATGATCTTTATTATAAACACTTCGGGAAATGGATTAGAATTTATATTGGATGGCCAGCACAAGGCGATAGAGGTTGAAAAACAATCGGTCGCCCTGCCCCAAATGGCGGAATCTTTTTTGGCCGAATGCGGTGCCACGTGGCGCGACATAACCGCCATTGGGGTCGTCGTTGGACCGGGCAGTTTTACCGGAATTCGTATAGGAATTGCCTATGCCAAGGGGATTGCAATTGGCCTGAATATTCCTGTCGTTGGAATAAGTGCGTTTGAATTATATATGGCCGCAACCCCGGATGCGTTTGTCGCAATAGATTCCGGGCGTGGCGATTTCTTTGTGGCGTCCGCACACCATGCACCATGTACTATGACAATCGAAGAAGTGGAAACCGAACAAATGAAATGCCCGCGCACCGTTGGGCACAAACCATTCGATTTAAGGTTGGGCGTTGATATTGTCCGCAAAAAACTGGAAAGCGGCAATTTGGAACCAGTTGTTCCAATGTACCTGCGCCCAAGTTATGCAGAAGAAAACAAAAGTGTTAAATAAACTTGCTGAACTTCATAAACTTTGCTTTCCGCATCAATCGTGGAACGCAGACGATTTTTCGAAATTGAAACAATCGGGATGTGAAATTGTTGCGTCCGCGAACGGCTTTATCGTTTGGCGCACTATTGCGAATGAGGCTGAAATTATCACAATTGGTGTGCATCCCGATGTCCGTGGTGGTGGAATTGCGATTGCTATGCTTGGGATAATGGAAAATGAAATAAAAAAAGTGGGCGCTAAAAAAATATTTTTAGAGGTTTCCGCCGAGAATACACCGGCGATTGCACTTTATAAAAAATGCGGATTTGTTCAAACCGACCGCAACCCAAAGTACTGTGACGGTATCGATACAATTTTGATGGAAAAATATATTTAATTATTCACAAATTCCAACACACGAGGGTCGAATATAACATCACGCGCGGAAAGTGGGCGCGCAATATGCATATCGGCCGCCGTGCGTGTGCGCGACAATGCGACATAGGTTTGCCCGTGTGCAAAAGCACCACGCGATATATCAACAATCACAGCATCCAGTGTTTTACCCTGGGCCTTGTGTATTGTCATGGCGTACCCAAGCATCAGTGGAAACTGTTTATATGCGCCGGTTTCATTTTCGACTAATTTGTCATTTTCATCACGTGAATATTCAATCTTTTGCCATTTTTCGGGCTTTACCGTGACGGTATCATGCGTATTATTCAACAATTCCACCGTTATTTCGCGTGCGCCCAATGCCCGAACAATTCCCATAGAACCATTGTGCCAACTGTCGCCATTGCGAACAAACACAACCAATGCACCAACCTTTAATTCTAAATTCATTGGGGCGGGTACATCACGTTCAGAAAAATTCCCCGTCAATTGTCCAACATATTGCACAACCGGCGCATTTATTTCGGCCAACCTTTCGGCATTTATGCGTTCGGCCACGGCACGAAAAGGTGTTATTAAAACCGCATTTTTGCGACGACCTTCATCCGATATTTTTAATTCATTAAAAAAGCCAAGGCCGTCCAACTTTCCAAATCGCAACGCATCCAGGTTATTTAGTAATTGCATATCATTTTGCCGATAAACCATATCGAAATTAAACCGCATAAATTCGGAACGTCTGTACACATTGCTGTCAAAAAAGTACGCATTTTCATGTCCGTATTCGGCAACATAATACTTTTCAGCATCATGAGTTATAACCGGCGGCAATTGGAACAAATCTCCGATGGCAACAATCTGAATTCCGCCAAAGGGTTCATTGTTTCGGCGTGCCGCCCGCGCCAATATATCCATTGCGTCCATTAAATCCGGCGGAATCATAGATACTTCATCCAAAACCAAAATGTCGGTCGCCGTTAGGACGTTGCGCACGCGTGCCTTTAATTTCAACAATTCCGGAAAATTGAAATCACGTGGCTGAATCTGGAACAGTGAATGTATAGTTTGCCCGCCGATGTTCAATGCGGCCACCGCCGTTGGGCAAGCGCAAACAATGCGCTTTTTTGTCGCGGTTTTAAGGTAATTTACAAATGTTGATTTTCCGGTACCAGCACTGCCCAAAATCAGAACATTTGAATGCGTATGTTCGATGGCATTGAATGCACGCATCTGTTCAGGACTTAAAATAGGAACGATTTCAGACATATTCGCATTTTGGCATAAACTTTTTGGAAAATAAAGCGGAAAGAAAAAATTTAACTTGCAACATTGAATAAAATATATAATAATACCGCCGTTGGGTTATTAGCTCAGTTGGTTAGAGCGGAGCGCTCATAACGCTTTGGTCGTGGGTTCGAGTCCTACATAACCCACCATTCCGTCTTTGCCAGTGGCAATTTCGGAGTCTGATTTCTCAATTATAATTGAAAAATCGTTCACGCCACATTTTATCTCGTGGCGTGAAATTTTTTACTTGCCTTGGTATATAAAAATTTTCTAGACTGGGTATGAAAGAAAGGGAGAAAAATGAAAATCCTGCGGTTTTTAGCGGTTTTTTGGGCTGTTTTTGCATTCGTTGGTACCGTTAATGCAGCAGACTGCGACGTTGAAATTTTATTGAATGGTGGTGACCACGGTACGGTTGAACAAAATTGTATAACAAACCATTATACCGGTGGAACTGCACCTAATTTATCACCAAAATGTATTCCAATCTCCAAAGATGACTGTGAATTTACAGGTTATTATTCGGGTGACGCTCAATATTATGGGACTACCGCACTGGGCAATGGTGATATTTCACCTGTATCTGAAAATTGGACAAATGATTTGTGTAATAATGCTAATATTACACTGACTGCGGGTTGGGTTTGTAGTCATAAGGTAATATACGAATGTGGTGATGGGACTGGTAATGGCCGCATCGATAATTGGGAAGAAAATTACACGGTTGGTAATTTGAGATATGCAAATTGCAACGCCCCCAGTGGAAAATCTTTTAAAACATGGATGGTTCAGGGAACCAACACCACGTATGCAGTGGGCGACACACTGCCTACGCCAAGTAGCAATGTGACATTGGTTGCCGCATATAAAGACGGCGAAGATGAAACGGACTGCGACGTTGAGATTTTGTTGAATGCTGGCGCCCATGGTACGGTTGAACAGAATTGTATGACAAACGATCATTATACCGGTGGAACTGCACCTAATTTATCACCCAAATGTGTTCCAATCGCCACAGATAACTGTGAATTTACGGGTTATTACTTGGGCGATACTCAGTATTATGGGGGTGCAGTCACGGGCGATGGTTATATTCCGCCTGTATCTGAGAATTGGACAGACGATTTGTGTACCGATGGTAGTATTACATTAACCGCGGGATGGGATTGTGGCACAACAACGTCCCCAACAATCACTTATGATTGTGGGGGTGGCACGTCGGAGGGGGGACAAACTGTCGACACGTGGGATGCAAATTATAAGGTTCGGCCTTTTGGAGAAACTAAGTGTAAAGCACCCACCGGAAAGGCCTTTACACAATGGTTGCTTAGTGGAACCCAGAACACTTATTATGCCCCCGGCGACCGAATACAATCTTTAATCGATGATATAACATTGGTTGCGCAATATGGAATTTATGTAGAATATGATTGTGGCGAACACGGAAGTGCCACCACTGGCGGGCCGGTCATAGATTATAATATTGGGAATGATTACGTGGTCAAAACTTTGGCCGCGGCCAAGTGCGAAGCCGCCCCGGGGTATAGTTTCAGTGGTAAATGGTTGGACAATAAATCTGGCACACTTTTGAACGTTGGCGACACACCCGAATTCATTGCATCGGCCGGGTTAGTTGCCCAGTATACACCGAATACTATAACAATAAACTATGATAATGATGGGCATGGAACCGCGCCCGAATCGGGTACGTGTCAGTATGGTACTAATTTCAACTTGGCCGCGGCATTGACGGCGGATGATGGGTATACTTTTGACGGATGGTTGATACCGGGAATGCCAGGTGCGATTAAATCGAACGTTCCATTGGCCGGCGGAACAGAGATTCCGTGCACATCGGCATCACTTGGGGTGACAAGTGGTTCGGCAACAATAACCGCGTCATGGACGGAACAACCCAAGATTAGTGTGACGTACGATTGTGGTGCACCATATGGTATACCCACGACCAACGATCCAGTAACTGATACAAATGTTGGTTCTGATTACGCAATTCAAAACTTGGCACATGCAAATTGTCAGGAGGCCAGTGGATATACTTTTGCCGGCAAATGGTTGCTTTCGGGGACCACGGACACAACGTATGTTGTCGGTGCCATACCCAATTTTACTCAATCGGTCACATTGATTGCACAATATACGCCTAATTGTAACGAGGTAATATTTAATGATACCCAAGAAGGTGCGCAGCATGGCGTGGTAGCGAACGTTAATGGTACGTTATATAAGTTGTCTGGGGATGGCACCAATTGGTTTAGCGATTCTGGGTGCAGCATCGCATTTGAATCGTTTCCATTAACCCCCCCAACACCAACCGATGGTGCAACGTTTGTCGGATACAGCGAATCGTATACCAAACCGTGGCAATTAATATTTGATAAAAACGGCGCACAAATTCAATCAAATTATTCTACAAATTCTGCCCAAAATTGGTTGTTTGCGGTGTATTGTGATCCTGGATACCATTTTGATAATGACAAGAATATGTGTGTGCCGAATACAATAACATTGGCGTACAATAATAATGGACACGGCAGTGCGCCGGCGGGCGGCACGTGCGAATATGGTGGCAATTTCAACCTGGCCGCGGCATTGACGGCGGATGATAATTATACATTTAGCGGGTGGCAATTACCCGAAGGCGGCGAAAGGCACGATCAGTTGTATGACGGTGGCGTTCAAATTCCGTGCACATCAGAATACCTGGGCGTGACAAGTGGTTCGGCAACAATAACCGCAGAATGGGCCGCCCCGGAAACGTATACAGCGACCTGGGCTTGTAACAGTTCACAATATAATCAAACACCGATTCTTGTGGCATCCGATTCAGATTTGCACAGTAATCCAGAAACGGGGATAGCCTTTCACGGTTCGGTCACACCGCCACAGACCAGTGTCTGTGTACTAAACACGGACAATTTGCCGGACTGTTTTTCGGCATTCAATACTAGGTCCGGTGATAGGTGGCACTATAATTGTAATGGTGTTGGCTCATCTGTACCTGGTTCTGGCGCCTTTGATTGGCCATGCGAGGATGACCTAGATTTTTCTACGTCGCTTGTGAGCAATCCCTATAAGTTTTCTTATAAATGTTCGGCGGATGGTGAGACAGTCCAAGAAGTGTCTTATAATTATAGAAATTGCTTTGATGGTATCACAATGCCGTCATCCACTATCTGTGGTGATGCGGTTCAGAATGCAACATTTAAATGGAAGGTTACCACTGCATCACAGGGGCAAGGAACATTTTACACCGATGCTATGTTTGATTCTGGGGAAGTGTTATCTGCTGATCCTGCGGCCGAAAACAGCATTGACTGGACTGGGTTTGGTGCACGCACTTTTGTCGGCCAATGGATATGCAACAATCCAAACCAGATAGTCGTGAATGGTGTGTGTGTTGATACGTTTACCGGGACATTTAGGTGTCAAGGCCTCAATGGACAGTATCCATTTGTAAATCCCAATATTGAAGAATTTGATGATATAACAGGAATGCGCCAAGGGTTCCATACCACATTACCATCACTGCAATTATGTGAATTAAGAACAGATCTGCCGTCATGTGGACAAACGGGTATATATAAGCCAAGTGTTAGTCCTTCGGCATCGTGGGCATATACACCGGGTAGTAGCACCGCAACCCCAGGGGATTTTGAGTGGCCGGTAAACGATCACTTGACATTTAGTCTGAATGGCATGAGTAATTTAACACATACAATACATTACGATTGTGGCATTGCGGGTGGTACGGCCCCAGGTGACTTTGTTGTAAAATATGATAACTGTAATAATGTGACTATTACGCAGCCGACGGGATGCAATCAGATTCAGGGTGCAAGTTTCCATAAATGGAAAGCCGATAACGCAGCCGAAACATTATTGGATCCTGGTTCTTATGGTCAAGATTGGAATTTGGGGGCCGTTACCTTGACCGCACAATGGAAATGTGACGATCCAACCCAAGAAATCGTAAATGGTGAATGCGTTGATAAAACGTATAATGTAAGTTTTGTTTGTGAGGGGGCTGATAATATCGCACAAACCGCCGATCCGCAATTGGTGTGGCAGATGACCCTTAATCAGCAGCAGCCGTTGCCTGGCCTAACTGGCTCTACCTACGGTTCGGCGTGTTCAATAAAAAGTGAATATGTGAATTGGGCTGATACAGCATCACTGGAGTGGGCATGGGAGGTACCCAGCCCAGTACCAGAAGGGTACGGAAATGTGTGTGGCGGTGGTTCCCGAAACCTTGCTGGTGATACGTTTTTTATGAATTGTCCGGCGGATAGAACAATTTATGGAACTGTTGGACTGAAAGACAAAACCATTACGTATGATTGCAATGGTATTGTTGGTGAAAACGGATCCGCGCCAAACGATCAGACCATCACATATGAAAATCGTAACAATGTAACAATCGCCGATGCATCCAGTTGCAATGCCGGCAACGAGTATGTATTTAATGGATGGACAGTTGCAAATGATGGCGCCATAGATGATACAAACCTGACCAATCATATTTTAAATCCCGGCACCTATGACAATTTAGTTTGGACAGTTCAAGATACCGTACAACTGACTGCAAGTTGGGAATGTGTCCAAGGATACACCATGCAAAATGGTGTGTGTGTTGATGCATATACGGTAAAGTTCAGTTGCAGACCAGGCGACAGTGTTTATACTGAATTAATAGCCAGTAACTATACCGATCAGAACATGTATCAGATAACTGGAAACGTGAAAACATACTCGAACTTAAGCATTGGTTCTACGTTTTTGATACCCGCCGTGGCTTATAATGGTGAAACTGTTCCGGCCACCGGGTGTAGATTGACACTTCAAGATGGAGAAAACGGT